>NZ_CP086610.1:3897500-3991891 GCF_020883495.1 Shinella zoogloeoides
GCGGCGGGACATCTCGCCGCGCGATTGGAACGCCGATCACCCATTTGACCGGAAAGCACTCCATCCCCGCCGGCCTCTTCCGTGACCCCGAATTCGCTCATCTCTCGGCCGTGGTCTTCAGCAACGCTGGAACGATGGCCAAGTTCAACCGCATGGGGTTCCTAGCGGGCTACCAGCCCGAAGGCCTTAAAATGATACGGAGTGGCAGCCTCTTCGATCGAACACCGGGCGCACTCGACGCAATCCCGTTCGAGCTGGACGTCAGCAGCCCGGAATATGCTGCATTGTGGCCTTGGGGCGAGGCCTGGTGTCAGGAGTTGGAGGTCTACCACAATCCGCTGGCGACCCACCCGATCCCGTTCGATTTGATTCCTGGCGCCACCCACTGGTTTGATCGCCACGGCGATATCGAGTGCAATACGATCTGGGCGAACTCGGTGCTGTCCTCTGTCACAGAACTGCAAATACCAAAGGGGATGGGCGACTTCGTTCCAGGTGACCCGTCCGCGTGAGCGCTGAACCTCGCTGAATCACGGATCTTTAGTGTATAGGTACAGTGTAAACCTAAAGAGATCGAGCAACGGGTGACGCGACCGACCACATATTTTGGCAGATGGGGCGAGGTTCCCATCGATGCGGACGTGAGACCGTTCAGCACCATCAACCCGGTGCGCGGTGACGCTGGGCGAACGAACCGAAAGCATCACTTCGTCTCGGTCACCTACATGGACGGCTTCACCAACGACCGCGGGCGTGTCCATGTCTATCGCGCGGAAGCCCCAGAGACACCACTGCCCATGCAGCCTTCCGCCATCGGGTACGAAAACTACTATTACTCACAGCCGCTTCCCGAAGGGGGGCAGGAGAATCATCGCTTCGAAGATCTGTGGAGCTCCATCGAAACCGTATGGCCCGAGACAGTTCGCGCGTTACAGGCACGGCGGCTGTCGCCAGCGATCTCCTTCAATGTCCAAGGCATGCAAGCGATCATGCGCGCGCGCGTGCCTGCCACGCGCGACCGGGTCGCCTTGATGCTCGAAGCGAAGCTCCGTAGCGAATGCAAAATTCTCGAAGAAATGGGCGCCTTGCCACCGGAATATGAGCGCTACGCCGGCCAGTTCGACACCATACCCGTCGGCATCAACCCGCATGAAACTCTGTTGGCAATGGAAAGGGAGTTCAAGACATTCGGCGATCTCTGCTTCCGGCTTGGTTTCGAGGTTCTTCACAACGAGACCGACACAGCATTTCTGACGTCTGATAATCCGGTCTGTAGTTATAATCCGAAGCAAACACTGATTACGCGCAGGCCGTATGATCACTCTGGCGAGGTCGAGCTTATTTTCCCGATCACGGCACGGATGTTGGTGCGCGGTACGAGCAAACGAGGCCCGGCCAATGTCATCTCCCGTCATCGGACCATCAACGACAAGCAGTTGGTCCGCCGTCTCAATCGCACAATCGCTCAGTTTGCGTACCGGATGACCATTGCTCAGGATCGATCGAGCGACGATCTCGTGCGCGCGCATGCGGCCCGCGTTCCAACGATCCAGACGGACGTCCGGCGCAATGGCAAGGAGGTCCAGATCCATGTTCGGGACGTCTTTGGCCCTCGGCCGACGCTGTCCCAATATATCGACACGCCTGAGAAGGCTGCGCGTCTTGAGGCCAAGTTGGCCGCTGGAAAGAGCGAACTGTAGCTTAGGGCGCGTGCGCTAAAGCGCCGTGACCTTCCGAACTGGGCTGCCACGCGATCCCGCCGCGGAGAGCTTCACGAGCGAGCGAACGCGAGCAAGGGGCCGTAGTCGCCCGCATCGGCGGCCTTAAGCGCCGCGATATACTCCTTTCGCGTTGCAGACGGATCGACGAGATTGACCTGACCCCAGGTGAAGCGCGGCTGACCGAGTTCGACCGCGAGCAGATCGCCGATCATGCGAGAGAAGCGGCCGTTCCCGTTGGGATAGGGGTGGATCGCAACAACCCGGTGGCTGAACCGGATGGCGATTTCATCCGGCGGAAACGTGGAGTGCTCGACCCAGTATTTCGCGTCGTCGATCGTCTGATAATATTCGACCGGGATGCGATAGGCATCGATGCCGATGTTGCGCGCCGTCGTGCGATACGTGCCCGCCCACTTCCAGACATCGCCATACATCTGTTTGTGCAGCTCGTTCAAAAAGCCCTGGTCCAGCACCTTCCGCTTTCGCCGCCCGACCCAGCGCACGGCGTCGGCGATGTTGGCGAGCTCCGCTTCGTTCAGTTCATCGCGCGTCGTAATGTAGGATGGAATGAGCTGTTCGCGTTCCTCGGCTTCGAGCGGCGTGTTCCCGTCATCGTCACCCTCAAAAAGCGGATCGCTCATTCCTTGTCCCACAGCTTGCGCGAGAAATGCGCGAGATAGTCGGCGACGATGCGACGCTTTTGCCCCTCAAGGTCTTCCACGCTCACCGCCTGGTTTTCGAGGCGCATCGTATGATTGAGATGCGCGAGTTCGTTCCTCACCTTGCGCTCGGCTTGATCGAAGAGAATGTCGTCGAGAGGCTTGGTCGGGACGAAGGCATAGACGAGCTGACAGTCGAGCGCTTCGGCTGTCTCGCGCAAGGTCTTGAGGGTGATCGCACCGGTGGCTTCCGCCTTCTCGATAGCAGGCACACGCGACGGAGCCACGCCCATGCGCTCGGCGAGCTGGCGCGTCGTCATGCCCAGAGCCTCCCGAATGGCTTTCGTCCAGCCGCGCGAGGGCGTCAAAATGCGCTCGGCTCGCAGCGGAGAAAGTCGCTTGTCGAGGTTCTTTCTGGCGAGTTTGGCTTGCTTGTCGCTCATATATATGTGTCCATTTCTGGCTTCTTCTAACATATATATGTGAGCAAAACAATTAATGCCGCTCACCTCTGTATGATCAATTTTCCAATGATCGCTCATATATAGATGAGCATGAGCGGCCAATTAGGAGGAGAAAGCCTTCCCCTGGCGGCCGAGCCAAGGTCTCGGCCGACCCCTTCAGCGGGGTGTCCCCCGCAACGCCCCCTCCAAGCAAATGGCGATCAGGAGGCCACGGTCCTCAAACCTTTCGGTCCGATATCCTGATCCGGTCCTTGCTCCCGGCCGCCGCTCCGCTCTGGCCGGGGCGGATTGCTTGGGGGCGCTGCCCCCCGGCGCGGCACAAGGGGGCACCGGGCCGGTCTCCCCGACCTTCCGCGCGGATGCGTGTTTCTCACTCTCGCCCATAGCTTCGATCCGCTTGTGCAGGCCGGGTGATCCCCCTCCGGCCCGGCCCCCTTGCACCTTGCACCCCCCGGTCTCGCCGACGGGCAGGGTTGCAGCGCAGCGCTGCGCTTCAACCCAAGCCCATAGGAGCAAAGACCATGACCACGACCGCCAACACCGCCCCGACCGTCGAACACGGCACGACCGTTTTCATCCCACTCAACAAGCTCAAGAAGCATCCGAAGAATGCCCGCAAGACCCCGCACAGCGAGGCGTCTATCGAGGCGAAGGCGGCGAGCATCGCCGCCAAGGGCATCCTGCAAAATCTGGTGGTGGAGCCGGAAACGAACGCCGAGGGCGAGCCGACCGGCTTCTATCTCGTCAGCATCGGGGAAGGCCGCAGGCTGGCGCAGATGCTGCGCGTGAAGCGCAAGGAGATCAAGAAGATCGAACCCATCCGCTGCGTCATCGACACGGCGAACGATGCCGCCGAGATCAGCCTTGACGAGAACGTCACGCGCGAAGATCTCCACCCCGCCGACCAGTTCGAGCGCTTCCGCGAGCTTTCCGAGGATCGGGGATGGGGGTCAGAGGAAATCGCCGCCCGGTTCGGCGTGACCGCCCATGTCGTGAGGCAGCGGATGCGTCTCGGCGCTATCAGCCCCAAGCTGTTGCAGGTCTATCGCGACGGCGACCTGACCTTGGACCAGTTGATGGCGTTCACCATCACCGACGATCACGCGCGGCAGGAGCACGTCTTTGAAAACCTGTCCTACAACCGCGACCCGTCCATCATCCGGCGCGACCTGACCAAGATGAACGTGGCCGCGACGGATCGCTGCGCGGTCTTCGTCGGCGCGCAAACCTATACCGATGCAGGTGGTAACATCATCCGCGACCTGTTCACCGAGGATCGCGGCGGTTTCTTTGAAGACCCCGCGTTGATGGACCGGCTCGCCATCGAGAAGCTGGAAGGGATCGCCGCCGAGGTGCAACAGGCCGAGGGCTGGAAGTGGACCGCCGCCTATCTCGACTTCCCTCACGCCCACGGAATGCGCCGCGTCTATCCGCACCCGGTGGAACTCTCCGAGGAAGACGCCATTGCCTACGACGCGGCGCAGGACGAGCTTGAGCGCCTGACGGCGGAATGGGAGGACGCCGACATCGAACTCCCCGCCGAGGTAGATGTGCGCCTTGCGGAGCTTGAAACCGAGATTGAGCGGATCGACGCCAAGCGCCACGCCTATGAGCCCGACGACATTGCGCGCGGCGGCGTGTTCTTCGTCGTCGCCCATGACGGAGACGTTCGGATCGAGCGCGGGTTCATCCGCGCCGAGGACGAGGCCCCGGAGCCGGAAGAAGCCGAAGGCGGCGAAACCGTCATCGACGGCGTGCGCGTCAACGGGGACGGCGAAATCCTCGACAGCGATGGAGAGGACGGCGAAGGCGACGACCTTCCCGAAACCGAGCGGGAGCCGGAAGAAGAGGCCGGGGCTGCGGGCAAGCCGCTGCCCGACTCGCTCATCCGCGACCTGACCGCGCATCGCACCCTTGGCCTGCGCCTCGCTCTTGGCGAGCAGCCGGACATGGCGTTGATCGCCGTGGTCCATACACTCGCCGCGCAGACCTATTATCGGGGCGGCAGCACGGCCCATTGCCTCGAAATCAGCCCGACCAGCAATTACCTCGCCGCCCACGCGGACGGCATCGAGGACACGGCGGCGGCGAAGATGCTGGCGGATCGCCATGCCGGATGGGCGGCGGATATGCCGCGCGACGTAGCGGACCTCTGGAGCTTCGTCGCGGGCCTCGACCACGCGAGCCTCATGGCCTTGCTCGCGCATTGCGCCTCGCTGACCGTCAACGCGGTGAAGCTGCCTTGGGAGAGCAGCAAGCGCCGCGCCCATGAGACGGCGGACAAACTGGCGACGGCAGTGACGCTCGACATGACGGCGCACTGGACCGCGACCGCCCGCAGCTATTTCGGGCGCGTCACCAAGGCCCATATCCTTGCCGCCGTGCGCGATGCCCTTGGCGACGAGGCAGCGGAGCGGATCGCGGACAAGAAGAAGACGGAGATGGCCGAAGCCGCCGAGCAGCTTCTGGCCGGGACCGGCTGGATTCCGCCCGTGCTGCGCACCGCGCCCCCCGCATGGCTCGACCAGCAGGCCGACACCTTCGCCCTCGATACCGTCGAGCCCGCATCCTCGCAGGAAGCCCATGATGACCATTTCGCCATCGCAGCGGAATGAGGAAGGTAGGCCGGGGGCGCGCAAGCGGCCCCGGCTTTCTTCCCGCCCAGAAAAATCGCGGGCCGCGCAGTCGCGCGGCCCGATCACCTCGACCGTCGCCACGGTCGGAATCACCATGAAGGAGGAGAACCATGGTTGCCGTGATGCTGATGAGCGTCTTGGCGGTCGCCGGGCTTTGCGTCCTGGCCTATACGCTCGCCGTCTATGCCTTGCCCTTCATGCTCGGCGTCACCGCCGCGCAGTTCGCCTATCATACCGGCGCGGGCTTCATCGGGGCGGGCCTTGTCGGGTTCGCCGCCGCCGTCGCCGCCTTCGGCGTTCTGGCGCTGCTGTTCGACACGCTGCGCTCACCGATCCTGCGCCTGATCGTGGCGCTCGTCTTCGCAGCGCCCGCCGCCGTCGCCGGATATGCGCTCGTCCACGGCGTCACCAAGGAGACCGTGCCGACCGAAATCTGGCGGCAAATCTTCTGCATCTTCGGCGGGGCATTTGTCGGGACTTCGGCGCTGCTGCGATTAACCACGTCAGCCCGTGCCTGATCCCCCGCCAATCGCGGAAATAGGGCGTGGTCGCGCGAGCGTTCTTTCGCCGCGCGGCCACGTTGGCGGCTATCAGAATGTCGCTGACCCAAAGGGATAGTGCCGGTTCCGCTTCATGGCCTCGCGGTGCCGTCGATCCTGCGCCCGCGCACCGTCTGGACGCACTTCGCAGTCGAGCTCCTCAAGGCAAGGCTTCGACATGTTGAAGCTGACGTTCAGCTCATCGTAGCCAAGATTGTCGACATAGGTCTTCATCTTGAAGCCGGCCTGCAGCGCGGCCGCAATCAACACTCCATTCGCAACATAGGTCGGGCCAAGCTTCTCACCCTCTGGATAGCTGCACGCGAAGTTCTCCGCGATGTGCTTCACCCAGTAGCTTCCCGTTCCTTTCCGAATGGTCTTTGTCGGCGTAACCCGACCGAGGAAGGCCAGCGAAGCAAGGAACGGCTTCACGGCGCCGTCACCGAGCAGTTCCGAGCGTGCTTCCTTGAACCTGGCGTTCATGTCCCGGAAGTCCTCCCAGCGGCCGTCTTCCTTCCGCCGTGGACCGCCGGAACCAATGCCCCACATCGTTAGCTTCGGCGTGCGCTCCCAGACATCGCGAAGCGCGACCTTTGCAGCGGCGTGGTAGAAGGCTGCTGGCGAAACAGCGAAGGCGTGTTCCGCGAGATAAGCGACAAAGAGGTCGCCGCGAACCTGAGCCGTGCTTGTTGCGCCCGCCTGCACGGCCGCCAGAGCCGTCGCGTAGGTACGGAAACCCAGCCCGCGGGCGATAGCCTCGCAGCGATGCGAGGATTTTACGTCAGGCAATTTGCGCGTGAGGTCGGCCTTGATCGCGCTGAGGCCATCCGTCGAAACAGGAATCGTAAGAGTAAACACGATGCATCTCCATATCGGGCCATGCTGTTCGCCGATTACGCAGCAGCCCATTGGTCGGGATGCAGGTGTTGAGATGTGTTGAAACGTTGCCGTTCAGGACGTTTGACCCGGCGACAGGTCACAGGTGTCCAGCCCGATTCGTAGGATCATGTTCTTCGTGCCGAATTTCAAGAGCGTCGCATTAGGAGAAGCAGAATGTTGGCGTCGCCCTTCGGGCCGCGCTTTCGGCTGCGCCGGAACCACGCCTACGGCGCGTTTCCGCCATTCGGCTTCAATCGCTAACGCAAGCGGGCCGCATCGGTCATTTCGCGAACGCCCCGCAACGGCAAGGCTTCCGAAGGGGAGTCTCAATCGCCGTCGCAGCGACGCCAGCGGAGATCGGGCCGCTGCGCTCACACACGGCGGGCTGACATAGACAGGCCGGGACACACCGAGCGTCCGCAGGAGCAGAGGACATCGGGGCAGCGGTGCGCGGCGGACACTCGGTAGCGTCGTGCGCGGTTCGTGCCGCAATGGTGGGGGAACGGGATCGCATATGCGGCCGTCCCGCCCAAGACGAGGATTGGCCGTGGCGGCGAGGATCAGGGGTGGTCGTGCATCGGCCCGTGGAGGCCGCGCCGTTTCCGTTCTCGAGCCGTGAGGCGCGAGGGACGGCCGCCATTGCCGTATTCCCCGATTTCCCGAAACGCGCGCTCCATCCGCGATCTCGATTGGCATGGGTCTGACCGAAGACCGGCTACGCCTCGCTCGTTTCCCGCAACGTCCGCCGCCAACTTTTTTCCGCCGCCTTCGGCTTTGCATCGCGATCCAAAAAAGCCGTCGCCGGCCGCCTTCCACTTCGTTCCAGCCCTGACGGGTGCAGGGCCGAGCGTCCCCGGTCTCAAGACCCCCATCGAGGTCGCAATGGAGCGGCCCGACAGGAAAAGGAATACGACAATGGCGACCATCGGCACCTTCACCAAGAACGAAAACGGCAACGGCTTCACTGGCGCGGTCAAGACCCTGACCCTCAACGTCAAGGCCAAATTCGTCCCCTCCGAGGGCGAAAGCGAGCGCGTCCCCGACTTCCGCATCTTCGCCGGCGCGACCGAGTTCGGCGCCGCCTGGAAGAAGACCGCCCGCGAAACCGGCCGCGAATACCTCTCGGTCAAGCTGGACGATCCGAGCTTCCCGGCCCCGATCTACGCCAGCCTGGTCGAAGCCGAGGACGGCAGCGGTCACAACCTCATCTGGTCTCGCCGCAACGGCGACTGAGACCGGCCCTTCAAGAAGCCCCGCCGCGGCGGGGCTTCCTCATGCTCATGTCCGCCGTCTTCAAGGAACAAGGAATCGGGAGAACGGGACTCCCGATCGGATCTCGTGCCCGACTTCCGCTCCGCTCTGGCCGGGCGGCTTGCTTGGGGGTCTCCCCCCGGCGCGGCGCAAGGGATCGCTGACGCTCGACCGGGACGGTTTCCCCGACCTTCCTCCACGTCGTTCCTCCGTTCCGTGCAGGCCGGGTGATCCCCCTCCGTCCCGGTCGCCCTTGCACCTTGCACCCCCCGGTCTCGCCGACGGGCAGGGTTGCAGCGCAGCGCTGCGCTCCAACCCAAGCCCACGAAAGGAAAGACCATGTATCACCAGCTCGCCACCCGGTTCGGCCGCAACTCCCATCAGATCAGCGGGCGCGAGCCGCTGGATAACGAGGCGCTTTATCGGGATGTCCCGTCAATCTTCGCCAGCGAAGCCCATGACAGCCGTTCCGAGCGCTACGTCTACGTCCCCACCATCGACATCGTGGAGGGGCTGCGCCGGGAAGGATGGTTCCCGTTCTTCGCCGTGCAGTCGGTTCCGCGCGACGGTTCGCGCCACGGCCACGCCAAGCACATGCTGCGCCTGCGCCGGGATGGCGGTATCGGCAAGCCGGAGGCGGCGGAAGTCATCATCGTCAACAGCCATGACGGGACCAGCGCCTATCAGATGTTCGCGGGGATGCTCCGTTTCGTTTGCACCAACAGCATGATTGCGGGCGAGCGGTTCGAGGAAATCCGCGTTCCCCACAAGGGCGGCATACAGGATCAGATCATTGAAGGCGTCTTCACCGTCGCCGAAGACTTCCCCCGTCTCATCGACGCCAGCGAGACCATGAAGGAAATCACGCTCAACCCCGACGAGCGCCGCGTGCTGGCCGAGGCGAGCCTTGTCGCTCGCTATGGCGAGGAGGAAAGCCCCGTGCGCCCCGATCAGATCATCGAGCCGCGCCGCCGCGAGGATGTCGGGCAAAGCCTCTGGACCACGTTCAACGTCATTCAGGAGAACGTCATTCGCGGCGGGCTCAATGGCCGCAAGCAGAACGCGGAAGGGCGTATCCGCCGCAGCCAGACCCGCGCCATCAACGGCATCGACCAGAATGTGACGCTCAACCGCGCGCTCTGGACGCTGGCGGAAGGAATGCAGAAACTGAAGGGCGCTTGATCCCGAACGCGACAGGGCCGCCACCCCCGGCGGCCCTTCCTTTCGCAACGATGCGGGGCGGGAAAAATTGCGCCGATCCGGCATTGCGGATCGGCGGCTCGCCGGACTACGCCCGGCTCGCAAAACGACAGCAGACGGTTAAGATAGCAGTAACCAGAATCGGTCGGTTCCGCCGCACGACGTTTCGTGCATCACCGGCTTCAACCATCTAAAATTGTTTCAGATTCTCTCTAGCCGGGGTGCCTGCACGGCCCCCGTGTAGAGAGGTTACGCTATGCTGAACATCGATTGGCGTTCAGCGGCGGAATATCGACACACGAAGTCTATTCCGGCCGCCGGCTTTGCTTGGGAATATCTACGCCGCGATGGCGATTATCATCGCGAGTTTCACGCAATCACGCGCATCCGCGAACCCAGCGCCGAGCAATTGGCCACGTTCACGCGGAATTGGGGGTTGCAATTTCGCAGGCGATCCCGAGACACCCGCCGACCAGCAATCCCTCTTCTGGCAACCCGGCCTTCGCCCTCAAGCCATCGAGCTGTCACCCGTTGACCATCGCGACGGATCGACCGAGCCCATAGTCCGGCTCGCGCATCTCGCCGGCCTCGATCTCCGCCGTGCGCCCGATGGCTGGCACGGCATCTGGCAGGTTGATGGCGTGACGCATCAATTCTGGCTGTCCAGGGCACCGCCGGATGCGGCGTGCTTCTACGCCACCAGCCAGATCATGGACGATTTCTACGAATTGCGAAGCCACGCGGCGCGGCGCTTCTGGCGATCCATCAAGGGGCGCTCGCCCGGCCCGGACTTCCGCGCCATGCCCGCCCAGCTCCGCGAGTTTCATATCCTCTCGCTGCGGGCGCTCGATGCACGCCTGCGCGGCGAGAGCTACCGCACCGTCGCAGAAGTCCTGCTCGGCTTCCACGGCAGCAAGGAGGATTGGGAAGTCGATCCTCGCAAGAACAAGGCCCGCCGCCTCGTCGCCAACGGCATCAAGATGATGAAGGGCGGCTATCGGCTCCTACTGCACTATCCGATCAGACCCGGCTCCTGACCGACGCGCCGACGCGCGCCCGGCGGGGTGCCGCCCGCGCATAGGCGCAAATGCGGCACGCTACCGGCCGCCGATCCCTCGCCATGGTTCGCCATAGCCCGCCGCCACGACGGCAGCGCGCATCAACCCATGATCCAGAGGTGATCCCATGGCCATCCGCCCGACAGCGGAGATGCCGCCGCGCCTGCTGCGCACACAGGAAGCCGCGCGCTTCCTCGGCATCTCCATCCGCACCCTTGAGAAGCATCGCACCTATGGCACCGGCCCGATCTATCGCAAGGTCGGCGGCCGCGTCCTCTACACCATCCACGATCTCGAAGCCTGGACCGAGATCGGCACCCGCAAATCCACGAGCGACAAGACGGCCGGCACGGTTTTTCCGGCCCGCCCGCTGACGCCGCAAGAGCGGGGCGAGTGCTGAATGCTACGCGACGACGATCATAGCCCCGCCGACGCGCACGGCCGCGATTCCAGCGAACGCAGCCGCCTCGACCCCTTCGTAGTCGCGACCGGCGACGCCGCGCCCCGCGACCAGCGCGACCTCATGGAACGCCCGTTCTTCTCGCTCGCCAAGGCGAAGCGCACCGCACCGATCCTCTACGAATCCGCCGGCGTCCGCGTCGAGGTGTTCGCCGGGGCCGATTGCGGCATGGCGACCATCTGGGACGCCGACGTGCTGATCTGGGCGGCCTCGCAGATCGTCTCGGCCGAGAACAACGGCCTGCGCACATCGCGCTTCTTCCGCTTCACGCCCTATCAGCTCCTCATGGCGATCGACCGCGCCACCGGCGCGCGTGAATATCGCCTGCTGAAGAATGCGCTCATCCGCCTGCAATCGACGTCGATCCGCACGACGATCCGGCAGGGCGAGCAGTGGCGGCGGCATCAGTTCTCCTGGATCAACGAATGGGAGGAGCTGATCACCCGCGACGGCCGTGTCGAGGGCATGGAATTCGTCCTGCCGGACTGGTTCTATCGCGGCGTCACCGACCGCTCGCTGGTGCTGGCGATCGACCCAGCCTACTTCCGGCTGACCGGCGGCATTGAGCGCTGGCTGTATCGCGTCGCCCGAAAACATGCGGGACATCAGCCGCACGGCTGGCTGTTCGAGGTCGCGCACCTTCACCAGAAATCCGGCTCCATGGCGCGGATCTCGGATTTCGCGCTCGACCTTCGCCGCATCGCCGCGAAGCAATCGCTGCTCGGATACCGCCTCGAAATCTACCGCGAAGGCCGCCGCGAGCTGTTGCAAATCCGGCCCGAAAACCTGTCCACAGTGCCTGTTGAAAAGGGTGTGGAAACACTCGTGACTTCGGGCGCAAAGGGTATCGGGACTTCGGGCGCAGCCCTATCGGGACTTCGGGCGCACGGACCGCAGTTAAGTCTTTGGCCCGACAAGCGGAATCCGACCGCTAACTTAGAGTCTAACAGAGAATCTAACTTTTCTTCTGAGGCGCACGCGCACGCGAGGCGTGGTGCCGGTGCCGCTCGTTCCGTCGCCGAGGTGCTGCGCGACCTGCTCCCGCCCGACCCATCCGACAGCAACGGAGGGCGGCGCTCATGAGTGGCAACGCCTCCCATCGTGCGCCTGGCCGTCCGCAGCCGGACGGGCCTGCGCCCTTCACCACGCTGGTCGAGCTGACCTTCGAGAAGCGCCGGGTCGAGCATTGGATCAGGTTCGGCCGCAAGAGCTACGAACAGATCCTCGACCGCCGCCGCAGCGTCGTCGGCTTCGCGCCCGGCAGCATCTTCGCCTTCGTCCGCTGGGCGGCCGGCGAGCATGGCACCGTCGTCTCGCGCATCGACATCGCGCGGGCCATCCGGCGCGGCGAGCCGTTCCAGACGCTGCCCTTCGTCCGGCCTGGCGGCGACATCCTGCTTCGGCTCGACGGCTGGCCCAAGGTCCAGCGCGCGCTTGCCGCGATCGACGCGGTGGAAGCGCTCAGCGTCGATCCGGCCGACGCATCGCCCGATCACTGGCGGCACGTCCATAACCGGCTCAGCGCCGGGCTGGAGCCGAACGCCTACACACCCGAACGCCATGCCGCGTGGATCGGTCGCCGGAGGATCGAGCCATGAGCCGCCACCGCATCCTCGGCGTCGCGCTGCTCGCCGTCGTCGCCGCCGCCGCGCCCATCGCCATCGACATGCCAATGAGGTTGCTCTGGAACGCGACCGCCAGCGCGCCGATCGGCTTCTATGCGATCGAGCCCGCTGACCGGCTGACCGCGCCCGAGCTTGTCGCCGTCATGCCGCCCGAACCGCTCGCCGCCTTCATGGTCGGGCGCGGCTATCTCGGCGAAAGCGTGCCACTGCTGAAGCGCGTCGCCGGTCTTCCCGGCCAGCGGGTGTGTCGCACCGGCCGCGCCGTCACCGTCGACGGCGTGGCGCTGGGCGACGCGCTCGACCGCGACCGGATCGGCCGCGCTCTGCCCGTCTGGCGAGGCTGCCGCGCCATCGCGCCCGGCGAACTTTTCCTCATGAACAGCGGCGTCCGCGACAGCCTGGACGGCCGCTACTTCGGTCCGCTTCCGGCGAGCGCCGTCGTCGGCCGCGCGCGGCCGCTCTGGACCGACGAAGACGGCGACGGCCGCTTCGTCTGGCGTGCGCCGACGCGCTGACCGCTTCCCCATCGGCGGGAGCGGTGCCCGCCAACTGCTTTTTCAACACCACCGCAAAGGAGACTATCCATGCCGCAAATCGGTCAGTTCCATCGCGACGCATCCGGCTTCGCTGGAGAGCTTGTCACGCTCACCCTCAAGCGCGAACTCGTCATCGTCCCTGCCGAGCATTCCGACGCCGAGAACGCGCCGGACTACCGCGTTCACATCGTCGCTGACGACGGCCCGGAGGTTGGCGCGGCGTGGAAACGCACCGGCGAGAAGGCCGGCGAATATCTCTCCGTGCTGCTCGACGATCCCGCCTTGCCGCAGCCAATCCGCGCGAACCTGTTCCGCGACGACGATGCTGGCGCGTCGTGGTCTCTGCACTGGACCCGCCTCAAAACGCGTGAAGAGCGGGACTGAAGCCATGCGGTCCTCAGTCATCACAGCGCTCAAAGTTCTCATTCCTTTGTTCGCGGGAAAGCCGTCTCATTCCTTAGTCCCGCTCGGCGACCAGACGGCCGGCGCCCGCAGCGAAGGTCAAGGGCGGCCATCGGCCGGCGCTCCGCGCGTACCCTTGACGGCAGCGAGCACGCTGGCAGGCTGGCGTCGTGGCGGAGACAGGTCCACCCGGCGCTATGCCGTGCTGCTTGCGCTGGCCGCGCTTGCGATCACGTCGGGGCCGGTCGTTGCGGTCGCGCAATCCGCCGTCATCGCGCGCACCGCCGCCGATCCCCATGGCGCGCATATCGCCGAAGCGTCGCAGCGCTTCGGCATTCCCCAGCACTGGATTCGCGCCGTGCTACGCGCCGAGAGCGCGGGCGACGTGCGCGCGATCTCGACGGCCGGCGCGCAGGGCTTGATGCAGGTCATGCCCGACACCTGGTCGGACCTGCGCGTGCGCTACCGGCTCGGCCGCGATCCCTATGATCCGCGTGACAACATCCTCGCGGGCACCGCCTATCTGCGCGAGATGTGGAACCGCTACGGCAATGTCGCGGCGATGCTCGCCGCCTACAATGCCGGTCCCGGCCGCTATGACGATCATCGCGAAAAGGGTCGTCCGCTGCCCGCCGAAACCCGTGCTTATGTCGCCGCGCTGCTCCCGCTTCTCGGCGGCGCGGCGACGTCGGGTGAACCCGAACGCCGTTCCGAGCCGCCGCCGGATTGGCGGGATGCGCCGCTCTTCATCATGCGCGCGACCGACCGGCGAGCCGCAGCCGAACCGTCCTCCGAGACACCATCCGGCGAGCAATCGGGTGACGGTCGCGCTGCCGTTCCGGTGCGCGATCCCCTCGATGCGGAGCCGCAGCGCGGCGCCATGTTTGTCGCGCGCGCGAACGACCAGGAGCGGCGATGAGCATCGCGTCCTCGCGTTCGCGCGTGCTTCCTCCGGTGTGCAGTCAGGTCGGGGGTCGCCTGACTGCATTCCCGGCTGGAAGGTCAGGAAGGGCAGAAAGGGTGGAGGGCAAGATAAAGGAAACCGGCACTCCGTTGGCGCGGTTTCGGGGCAAGCCCTTGTCTGCACACTGTTTTGGGGCGGCGCTGGCGGCACCTTGGTTTTGGATGCCGCGTGTCGCGCCTTCGCGCAAAGCCTTGGCTTTACTGGATTTTGAACGGCACCATAGGTCGAAATCGCCCGTTTTCCGTGGTTTTGCCCCGGAGGTGCTGGCTTGAGCGACGACGAGGAATTCCGCTTCCGACCGAGGCCGGGCCGGGTGCGCGCCGATGCGCCCAAACTCGGCAAGGCCAAGAGCTTCTTGACCCAGGCGAAGAAGATCGCCCGCCAGCATAGCAACAGCCCGTCGCGGGGCTCGTCATCATCATCATCATCGTCGCCGTCGTCGCAGCGGTCCCGGTCGCAGGGCATCGGCAAGGGCGCGAAGGCGTCGCGGTCGAGCAGCGGGCCGGGCCTGAAACGGGGACGCGGCGCGGCGTTCGTGCGCGCTCGCACCCTGTCGGGCGGGTGGAAGCACAGCGCGCCCGGCGTGCGGCGCGTCGTCGTCAAAACCCGCTATGTCCAGGGCGCGGGCAAAAACGGCAAATCTGCCGCCCATCTGCGCTATATCCAGCGCGACGGCACCTCGCGCGAGGGCGAGCGCGGCCAGCTCTATTCGGCCGGCGAGGACCGCGCCGATGGCGCGGCCTTCGTCGAGCGCGGCACTGAGGATCGCCATCAGTTCCGCTTCATCGTGTCGCCCGAGGACGGCGCGGACCTATCGGACCTCACGGCCTATACCCGCGACCTCATGGCCCAGGTCGAAACCGATCTCGGCACCCGGCTCGATTGGGTCGCGGTCAATCACCACAACACCGGCCATCCCCATGTCCATGTCATCATCCGCGGTGTGGACGAGCTGGGCGAGAACCTTGTCATCAACGGCGACTATCTCGCCAACGGCATCCGCGAACGGGCGAGCGATCTGGCGACGCTGGAGCTTGGTCCCGTCACCGAGATTGAGCAGAGCCGCAAGCTCACCGCCGAGATCGGCCAGGACCGTTTCACCCGTATCGACCGCGCGATGACCGCCGAAGCCGAGGACCGCTTCATCGACTTGCGCAACGAGCCCGCCGATCCGGGCCGCCAGCGCGACCGGACCTTGCGCCTGCGCCGTCTGTCCAAGCTGGAGAAGATGGGCCTCGCCACCGAGCACGCGCCGGGCGTCTGGGAATTGAGCGAGCGGATGGAACCGACGCTGCGCGAGCTGGGCGAGCGCGGCGACATCATCCGCAACATGCACAAGGCGCTGAAGGCCGATGGGCTCGACCGAGATCCGACGACGTTCCAGCTTCACGACGCCGCGCCCGAAGTCCCGATCGTCGGCCGCGTGGTCGACAAATATCTGACCGACGAGCTGGGCGAGAACCTGACCGTCGTGGTCGACGGGATCGACGGGCGCACCCATCATCTGCCCGGCATAGACCCGGCCCGCATCGAGGACGCCCGGATCGGCAGCGTGGTCGAGGTCGGCCCGGCCGAGACCGCGAGCCGGCCATCGGATCGCACCATCGCGACAATCGCCGAGGGCGGCGTCTATCGGCCGAGCCGCCATCTCGAACAGGCGAAGTTCGAGGGCCGCGTGCCGGGCGGCGACTATGACGGCTATGTCGATGCGCATGTGCGCCGCCTGGAGGCGCTGCGCCGCGCCGGGATCGCCGAGCGGATCGACGCCGACCAATGGCGCATCCCCGAGGATTTCGAGAGCCGCGCCGCCGCCTATGACGCCGGCCGCAATCGGCAAGCCAACATCCGCATCCTCTCGGCCACCCGGCTCGAACAGCAGATCGGCGCGGACGGCGCGACCTGGCTCGACCGGCGGCTCATATCGCCCGAGATGTCCGACCTTGCGCCGACCGGCTTCGGCCAGCAGGTGCGCGACGCAATCGACCGCCGCCGTGAGCATCACATCGAGCGGGGCGACGCGACGCCCGGCCCGAACGGCGGGGCGATCTATCGGCGCAATCTCCTCGCCACGCTGCGCGCCCGCGAGATCGAGCGCATCGGGGGCGAGATGGCCGCGACGAAGAACCTGCCGTTCCGCGCCGCGAGCGACGGCGAGAAGGTCAGCGGCAAGTTCACCGGGACCGTCCAGCTATCGAGCGGCAAGTTCGCCGTGGTCGAGCAGAG
The DNA here is from genome assembly GCF_020883495.1 of Shinella zoogloeoides. Taxonomy (NCBI): domain Bacteria; kingdom Pseudomonadati; phylum Pseudomonadota; class Alphaproteobacteria; order Hyphomicrobiales; family Rhizobiaceae; genus Shinella; species Shinella zoogloeoides. The sequence continues at coordinate 3,914,118 of NZ_CP086610.1, forward strand.
CCACGAGTTCACCCTGGTCCCGTGGCGGCCGGTCATCGACCGGCATCTCGGCAAGGAGGTGAGCGGCATCGCCCAAGGCGGTTCGGTGTCATGGCAGTTGGGGCGGCAGAAGGGACTCGGCCTCTAGCCACCTCCAGGCGGCCTCCCCTTATCGAAACGGTGAACGCGGGGACGCTTCCTTTTGGCGCGCGATCAAAAATTCTGCCTGAGTTCCGAGGGCGTCGCGCCATAGGCGTCTCGAAACGCCCTGTTGAAGGTGACGAGGTTTCGGAACCCGCAAGCAAATGCGATGTCGATGATCCGGTAACGGCTGCACGCGGGATCGCGCAACATGGTGAGCGCCCGGTCCAGCCGCCGTTCCCGAATATAGCGGCCGATGCTCAGGCCCTCGCGTTCGAAATCCTTTCGCAACTGGCTCTGCGAGATCGAGATATGATCCGCGACGTGCTCGTCATTGAGGTCCGGATTGTCGAGGTTTTGGCGGATGTAGCGGCGCGCTTCCTCCAGCCGCTCACGGCTCAAGACGCCAAATCTCGCTTCGCCCTGAAGCGGCGCCGGCCTGGTGGAGGAAGCCGCGGCCGCGATGATATCGGCGATATGGTCCGGGGCGAATTGATTGATCAGCGGCGTCGTCAGCCCTGCAGGGTCGACGAGCATAGCGAGATAGGCCTGGATCAACCCCTGGAGCGGGGTGGAGGCCGGAACGACGGACATGAGACAATCTTCGACACCGGCATAGCGCAAGCGGACATGATCGCGCTCCGTCTGTACCGCGACCAGATTGCAGTTTCCGTCGCTGACGCGAATGAGCGAGGGTTCACACTGCTCAATCACGACGGATGCGCCGGAAGCAAGCTCGACGCTTCTGCGGGACTGATCGACACAGAGCGAGGAAGGGCCGGCGTTGAGAAGCAGGACGAGGTTATTCGTGTTCTGGACGGTGATATTCTCGCGGGAGCGCGTGATCGACTTCACCGTGCCCCGGATCGACCCGATGGAAACCTGCCCGGCCTTGGCGATGCTCAACTCACCCTTGAAGGCTGTTTCCATGACCGGATCGGCATGCAGATGAGCATAGCCCGAGGAAAGGGACGAGATCCACTGTTCCCGGCGCAGCGCTTCTCCTCCATCGAGATCGGCGGAGCTGTAACGTATCCTCTCCACAGATCCCCCTTTGATCGCATGCATCAAGTCGTTGCCTTGGACCTGTGCCTCGAAACGCCGTCATCGCAAAATATAGATTGAAGAACAGACCGTTTTTCGAAAGCTTTAGTTGCTGTTCAGATGGTTCGGTTGGTCGTCACGCCAACGCGTTCACACTGGTTGGGATCATCGTTCCCAAATGAACGCCGTCCCTGCCGATATTGATGATAGCGTCGTATCAGCAGTTGTCAAAAATGACTATGAAATTGGTCATTTTTGGTAAGACGAAATCTCACCCGCTCTTTATTGCTCGGCAAGAGCGGCGACGGGCGTGTTTTCCGCATCTGACAGATGGGGAGCCTGACATTGCAAAGAGTGCGCTTCTCCTCGGATGAGCTACCGGGGTCTCCGGAGGGGCACTCCCGCTTCCATCTTTGGCGCGATCATGTGAATTCGACCGCCCAAATCGGCGCGATCGAGTTCGGAGCGCCCAGCACCAGCCCATTCACGGCGATGATCGAAGCCATGCCGCTGGGGCCTGTGACCTATGCCAGGATGGTCGGGACCATCAATCGGGTGTCCCGGACGAAGCAGAACCTACGCGCCACCGAACGCGATTCCTATCAGCTCGTCATCAACCTCGGCGCCGATATGCTTGAGGGCACCTACGGCAAGCAGGATTTGAGGCTCGCGCCAGGCGGCGCCTTTCTCGACGGGATGGAACCGCAAGACATCCAGGGGGCCGATCACAACGATTGGGTGAGCATGAGCTTTCCCAAAAAGGTGCTGGAAGACCGCTTTTGCCGGATCGGCGCCAAACAGGGTCTGGCGATCGCGCCCGATCAGGAACCGCTGCTCCTGCTGCGCCGCTACCTCAAACTGCTCGACAAGGACGCCATGCCGTCCTCTGACATGCTGACCAGCCATATCACCGAGACGATCATCGATCTGGTCGGTCTGGCCACGGGTGCGAAAGGCGACGAAGCCGACGTCGCAAGTCTCGGCGGCGTGCGTGCCGCCCGGCTGCAAACCATCCTCGCAGCGATCCGCGACAACTATTCCGATCCTGCCTTCGGCGTGCAAATGCTCGCCGCGCAGTTGGGTATGACGCCCCGCAGTTGGGTATGACGCCCCGCTATGTAAACGTGCTGCTGTCCGAGACGGGAGCCGGGCTAACGGAACGGGTGCTGGAACTGCGCCTGTTGCAAGCCAAGGCAATGCTCAGCGAGCCCCGCTGCTTCAACATGCGGATCGGCGAAATCGCGCTGCGATCAGGCTTCAGCGATGTCTCCTACTTCAACCGATGCTTCAAGCGGCGCTTCGGTTGCAGTCCCCGTGGCGCGCGATAGTTCGCGCGACGGCAACGCCAGGCACTGACGAACGCGGCCGGACGCGCCACAGGTCACTTCTGCACCGGAAATTGGAGAGCGCTACGTGCAGAAAATGATCTTTTCATCTGCCGAACTGCCATCGGATCTCAACGACAAGGCGCGTTTCAACCTGTGGCGCGACATCTATACCGCAAAGATCGGCGCAGTGGAGTTCGACACCTCCGACGGCAACCCCTTCCAGGCGAAGATCGAGGCCCTGCCGATAGGCGAAATCACCTATGCAACCACTGTCGGCACCGTCAATCGCGTCGTGCGAACGCCGCAGCACCTGCACGCCGACACCCACGACAGCTATTCGCTGATCATCACCGAGGCAGCCGGCTTCGGCGGAAATTATCGTGGAAATGAAATAGACGTCGAGACCGGCGGCGCCTTTCTCGACGGGGCGGAGCGACTGGATTTTCGCGGCGCGGACTTTTGCAGATGGTCGAACATCAGTGTGCCGAAGCAGCTTCTGCATGCGTCCTTCCCCAAGATCGTCGACAAACAGGGCCTTCCGATCGCCGCGAACACCGAATCCCTGGTTCTCCTGCGTCGGTATTTGACGATTCTGGAAGCCGGTGGAGCGCCGACCGTCCCAAGCCTGATCCAGCATGTCTCGACGACCCTGCTCGATCTCGTTTGCATGGCCGTCGGCGCCAAGGGCGAGGATGCCGAACTGGCGGGCCTGCGCGGCGTGCGCGCCGCTCGTCTGCAGGCAATCTTGGACTGCATCCAGAAACACTATTCAAACCATGCCTTCACGGCGCAGATCGTCGCGAGCGAGCTGAACCTGACGCCGCGCTATGTGCATCACATTCTGTCGGAGACAGATCGCGGCTTCACCGACCGGGTTCTGGAGTTGCGCTTGCAACGCGCGAAATCGATGCTGGGCGATCCGCGTTTCCTGACGCTCCGCATCAGCGACATCGCCCTGCAGTCCGGCTTCAGCGACATCTCCTATTTCAATCGCTGCTTTAAGCGCCGGTTTGGTTGTAGTCCGATGGCCGCACGGTAGGTTTCAAGGCTGATAGCGCATCGCCTCCACCGCTCACGACGCTGTCGTCTTCGAAATGGGGTTGGCCGCAACGCGCGATGCAACCAGCCGGTCGCTTCAAGTTATTCCTGGATATTGTGGCAGGTATATCCGCATCTAAATCGCCAACGATAAGAAGCTCTGACTCGCAGGTAAGGGTTTGACATCATTGAGCGTTAGAACTAGGCATATTCATCATGAATTCGAATAGCGCGCCCATCTCCCGTCACAACGGCACCTGCCTTCAGGCTGCTGTTCTGCGTGCGCGCGGCGGACGAGGTCTCTGCGTCCAGTTGTGATGTCCGGGTGCTTGGTGCGTTCGGCTAATAGCTGGACGTAAAGCTCCGAGATATCTTCAAGGATGCCAGGGAGACAGGCACCGTGCTCAATCTTTTCAATATTAATTCGCTCGTCCACTGGGAAGAGCGCGAAATCAACATGCGTGACCACATGGTACGCTTCTTCTCTGAGGAGGTGCGAGCCTTCCTCCGACGGGAAAATCCTGCTTGGGACGTTCGCCGGGTCGAGGCGCCGGTACTAACGCCTCGCGAGCTGATTTCAGATGCTTATACGAATGCCGACATCTGGGTTCAGGAACAACTCGCAGACACCGATACGCCGCTGGTATTGCGGCCCGAAACGACGCCTTCAACCTATGTTTATATGCAGCATATCCTCAGCAACCATTCGAAGACGCGTCTGCCGCTCTGCGTCTGGCAAGCAGGCCGTTCATATCGCCGTGAACAGGAGCAGCCGACAAAACACATGCGGCTGAAGGAGTTCTGGCAACTGGAATTCCAATGTGCCTACACCGCCGACAGCGGCAACGATTATCATGCGGCTGCGCTGGAACCCGTGCGGCGGATGATCGCTTCGCTGATTCATCTGCCAACACGCATTGTGCCATCTGATCGGTTGCCGGCCTATTCGCAAACCACGATGGACGTGGAAGTCGATAACGGTGACAAATGGATGGAGGTTTGTTCGATTTCCCGCCGTACTGACTTTCCCGACCGATACCGAGCGCAACCGAAGAAAGGTCCGGCGGTAGAGCAGGACATCTTGGTGCTTGAAATCGCAATCGGGCTGGATCGATGCCTCTACAATTGGGACATTGCGTCAAGACGATGAATTTCGGAGGCCGGGCTCTCGCAAGGAGTCCGGCTTTGTCCTACCGCGATCTTCCAAATAGACGTCGAAGGTAGTGGCCAATCCCGAAGCCGACCATGCTGATGGCGATCCATGGTGCGGCGAAGATGGAGCCGAGGATCGTCAGACCGCTCCACACTCGGCCCGCAACATCTTCGATGGGCGGGCCGGTGACGACCTCCCAGATTATAACCGCGAAGAAAACGAACACCGGCGCAACCAACCAGCCGATCATGACGCGCTTCAGCCAGCGCTGGGGTACGGCGCAGACCAACAGGGCCGGAACCAGGGCCGCAAGCAGCAACTGAACGGCAAGATCCGTCATAACGTATTCGCCTTGATCTGACCGTCGCGCGCCCGACTACGCTTCACCAGCGACGCCGCCCACCATAGCGCCACGGCTATCGCGACCCCGGTAAGGATGGTGATGGCGCCGTCGTATGTTTCGACGCTTACGGGCGATATGTCCGGTCGATCTCGAAACCACAGCCCCATGACAATCGTGCTGGCGGCCACAATTCCCGCCAGACCGAGAAGCGTCCCACAGACAAGGGCAACGGCCCGCGACGCTCGATAGCGGAGCGCCCTACTCTCCACCATGGCCGGGCTGGACGGTGAGGCCTGTTCGGCGCGCAAGGCCAGAATGCCGTACCCTCCGAGGATCGTGCCGACCGGGAAGACGAAGATCATCAGGACCGAGAGCAGGAAGACGATGACCCGCGCCCAGGTCTTGCCGCGCAGCAAACCGATCCCTCCCGCCAGGGCGGGCAGGAAGAGGATCATCGACAGGAAGATGAAGGCCGGGAGGGCGAAGGCCAGAAACGTGTCCCCGAGCCAGCCCGGAATGAGCCAGACCTGAAGGCAGAAGCAGCCGACCGTCATCAGCCCGGCCATCGCGAGGCAGATATAGAGCCATGCGAGCACCGTGATGGAAACGGGCTGCGGGCCTCCGGTTTTTAGCTGCCCGTCACTCTGGACCGTCGCGACTGGCGTGCTCATCGGGCAAGCAGCCCGGCCAGCATGGCCGCGCCGATCAACATCGCACTGGCGCCACCCCACAGAATCCAGAGCCCGCGAACCCTGCATTCGAGCACAGCGAGCGCTGGGTTGGCGGGGTCATGATGCACCGTCACCCTGCCGCCCTCGGGATAGCGGCGCGCATCTCCGCCGATCAGCGCTGTCAGCGAGGCTGCGACCGTCGCCCCAAAGGCGATGCGGTCGGATGCGTATTCCTGGCCGGCGACCGTGTAGGCGTAACGGACGCGAGATTTGAAGAGGATGCGCCAGGGGCGCCGCCAGAAGCCTTCGAAGAAGCTGTGAATGCGGAACGCCTCGATCTCCGAAGACGTGATGCTGCCTTGGGCGGTCGGCCATTTGACGGCGGCTTGCGCTGCGGCGTTCAGCACGAACGCCATGCGGACCATGATCAGAGCCATGATCGTCAGGAGCATGGCGGCGCCGGCGTTCTGAGGACTCGGCAGATGCGACCGTATCGCCTCTAAGACGCCACCGACCAGGAAGACCAAGGCAATCGAGCCGATGAGCAGCCCCGCTGAGATCCATGCCATGACCTTGATGGCGCCGTCAGGCAGCGTCCGTTCGATGACGGACGCCTTGGGATTGGAGGGGTCGTAGTAAACGGTGACTTCCGCGCCCCTGGGGTAACGCGCGAGCGTTTCAGCAACCTGGAAATTGCCGACCTGATGGCGCAGGCTGTGCCGTGTACCTTGGAACACGCGGCCGTCGACCGTGTACGCGAATATGATCGCCGGGAAATTTCGGAGTTCCTTGGTGTCCGTCCTGTTGGCGCCGGAGACCGGGACGCGCACCTCGCGGGCCTCGACACGAGACGAGACGACCTTTCCCTGCACAGGAAGCCAGCGTTCGGCCGCCCGCACCTCTTTCCATTTCAGGAAGGTGGCGAAAGCGAACAAACCGGACGCCGCCCATCCGAACCCGATCAGGATGAGCTTAAGTTCCACGCGTGTCTCCCCCGCGCATATTGCCGTTCCCGAGGGAGAGGCCCCGCCTCGTATGTGCCCGGGCTCTCATGGCCGGGTCGAATAGGTGTTCGGCCAATAGCCCGCCATGATGCCGCGGCAGCTATTCATCTCGGTCATGGAAACCGCCTGAAACCCATGGCCATCCCAGTGCCAGACGCCGGTCTCGCCGCAATCCGCCATCCCACGCCCTTTGGCGAAATGACTGATCTCGGTCGAGTTCGGCGCGAAGTCGGCGTTCCACAGCACATTGTCCGGGGTCGTTTCCTTGTCCTCCTCGACCTTCTGCTCCACGGGACGCGGAAACAGGGCGGGCCGAACGTTCGAGGCCGCTCCCTCTTCGAACAGGAAATAGGCCCGTCCGAAATTGTACGCGCCGCTAAAACAGCGGACCGATCCGAGCACCAGGCCCGGGCCGAGGCGCACCATATTCGCGGAGTCCGGGTCCGCGCCGCCACGGTCCTCGTCGCAATAGCCGGCCGACTGTCGGATCATCTCGCCACGGATCGCTTCGGCAAGCGCCTCGGGAGGCGGGCCGCCATCCGTGGTGCGCTCTGCAATAGCCACCGGAAGAGCCGGCGGTGCAGGCACGGCGCTTGCCGGCTTGCCGCCCCGACCGACAATCGCCGTCACCGTATCGATCCGCCGCTGCCGTTCGTCGATCCATAAGAACGCGGCTTTCGCCCCGACCAGGGAAACACCGGCCACGACCTCGGCGCCCCCCGGTTGCTGGTCGGAGATGACTTCAAGTTTCCCGGCGCTCCTCATTGCGGCGAGCACGGCCGCCACGGCCCTGTTATCCGCGATGACCAGACCGTCGTCTTCCTTGCGAATGCCTTCGCCGAACTTGAGCGTGGCGACATCGACGCCCGCCGCCCTCAGCCGCAATGTTCCCACACGCGGATAGGTCTCGGATTGCGGCATCAGCGTCAGTTGTACGGGAGCGGCCGCGTCGGCCGCCCTGTCGAGGCGCAGAAACCAGAGCGAAGCGCCGTCCTCGGGAAGCAGGCTGATCGCGGTGCAAGCCCGGCCATTGTCACAGCCTGCCGTCCAGTCCTCGAAGGTGCGCAGCGTGCCGAGTTCTTCGGCCACAGCGGAAGCCGGAAGGAGGGCAAGACATGCAGCAAAGGCGGCGAGGCGGATCATGGTGGGTTCCTTTGGCCGGTCGCCATGGAGGGCCGGCGGGTTTCAGGGATGCGAATGCGTGTCTCGTTCAGCGCCCGGCGGTCTGCTCTTGCAGGCGCTGCACCGCATCGGAATCCACTACGAACAGCGACTTGCCGGCATCCCATCGGTAATGGGCGGTCGCGGTGCGCGCGTATGGAGCCGACAGCTTCCCATCGTCGCAGCGCTCTTCCGGTGGAGTGCCGATGTCGCTCATGGTCACGGCGATCGCATGGTAGGGCGTGTCGTTTGGCCCCGGCACGGCCTTGAACGAAAAGGCCTGCTTTCCCTGCGAGGCGCAGGTCCATGCGCTGTAGGCGAGAAACTTGTCGATGAGTTCGAGCTTGCCGCCGCGCAGAAAAATCAGCGCGGTCCAGGTGTAGTTTTCAGCCGAATTGAAATGCTGGCTGGTCGTCAGGATCGCGTCGTCGTGCGCGCCGATCCGTACCAGCGCGGGCTCCCCAAGGCTCGTCGCACGATCCAGCCCGACGTCCACCGCGTCGAGCAAGATCGGCGCCCGACCGGCTGCATCGAACACGGCCAATATGTGGGGCTGCTCGCCAAGATCGTCGATCTTGCCGATGTCGATGAGCAAGGCGATGCGCGGCTTGTCTTCAGCCTCGAAGGGAACCGCCCGCAACACGCCGATCCTGATGGGGTCGGGAATGGTTCCGCCAAAGCCGTCGCCGGCAATGTGGCGAAGCGGGACCGTCTTGTGGCCGATGGCGCGGGTCTCGTCTCTCGCCAGATCGGGAATGACCTGCTTCACCAGATCGAAATAGGAAATGCCGGGGTGGCCGGGAACCTGGGCGATGAGTTCGGCGAGCGTCCGGTCTCGCACCACGCCGTCCTGCGCCACGCTTGCCGCCGGCCAGGCCAGAAGGGCGGCGAGCCACAACAACACCGTGAATGCCTGCCTCGTCATAACGCCCCACTTCGCGACCGCCACGACCGCGCATCTGCCAGAACCCAGAGAACCGCTGTCGGTCCGCGTCGATAACGCGCTCGCCCGACAGTCCATTTGCACTGTGCTTGAGTAGATATCGCAGCGAATACACGTCGCGTCTTGGACTGCCGGGCATTCGAATTGACCTGGCGAGCACCGAATCGCGATTGGCCGGCATCAGCCGCCGATCCCGTCGTCAGGGGGATGGCCGGTGATGCCCTCGTAGATCGAGATGCAGGACTGGATCTGAGGGCAACGAGGAAGAATGCGGCTGGGGGCGGCAACCAGAATGAGGGCAACGGCAAAGACCGGCACAAGCGCGATCGGAGCCTTATGCCAAACGGCGCCCAACGCGCAGGCGAGCAGTCCGAGCGCAAGATTCGCCCAGGCGGTCGCGTAGCGCAGGCTCCGCGTTTCAATATCGAACTCGGTCAGATGGCCGTCGGGAAAGCCCAGCGACGAATATTCAAGGTCGCAGAGCGCGGCGACCAGCAGGAATACCATCCCGATCAGGATCAGCAGCAAGCGGCTCATGATGACTGCGACCGGCGCCAAACCCGTGATGACGGGTGGTGTGGCCGGAGCCAGCCAGACACCACCGGCGACATCATTCGACGGCTACGACGCGAAGAGGTGTCCCATAGGGCTCGATGCGCAGAACGCCCTGCGCCTGTACGCTGATCTTCGCCAGCGGGGCCTGCTCAAGCTCACCGTCCTTCGCCTTGCGAACGGCATATCGCCAGACGGTGAGCACGCCGCGCTCGCGAAGCGCCGTGCTGATCGCCGCCGCATCGCTTCCCAGCGCCGCATCTTCTTTCGTGAGGGCCACGACGGTCTCGTCCCGCTCGGTGACGATCGTGAAGAGCTTGGTCGCCGGTTCGACGGCCAGCGCCGGGCTGGCAGCGACCATGACAACTCCGGCGAGGAGCGCGCCACGGAGAATCTGTTTGAGCATGTATTGGTCCTTCCTGTTCTGAATCGGCTTTGTCTTGCCGGCGGCGCGCTCGCGCTCGCGGCGGGCTTCAACCCGGTGCGTGGCAGCCGGTCGATTGATTATCGCAGCGCCTTTGGACAAGGTCTTGGATTGGCGGGCACCAGACTTGTCCTGGAATGCGGTTCGGCCGTTTTTCTTTCGCTACGACCAGCGCCGACGCGCCCGTTCCCGGCTTCCCTCCAGTCCAAATTCCGGGCTTTTCCGCGGCCCTTTCGACGACTCGCCTTCGTTGAGCCCAGCGCCGCTGGCGCATGAAACCCAAGGAAATGAAGGGTTTTCGACGTGTCGGAACGACCACAGGCCGGTGAAAACGACACCTGTTCCCGTCAGGTCAAGTTCTGTTCCCGTGGCCCCAAGACGGCCCCCGGTCCCGATGCCATGGCTGATCGCATGTACCACTAATGACTCGTCATGCGCCTTCCGCCTGTCGAGACGGAGAAGAATATATGCGCATTGGCAAGTCTCGCGGGCCGGTAAAAGCCCAGATCATTGGTTCGCGGTCTTCCCGTGGCTGGCAGGTATCGACCTCGGTGCTCGCGCTTGCACTGGCCGGCGGTCTGGCAATGCCCATGCCGGCTCATGCGGATGACTGGATCGGCACGATCTCCAACGACTGGTACAACGCCGGCAACTGGAGCGCCGGGGTGCCGACGGGCGCCGGTACGACCGTGAACATCAATACCATCACGCCCAATCCAACCGTTCTCAACGGCGGCACGGCCTCGGTCGGCAATATCAATATCGGCATCAGCGGCGCCGGGTCGCTGGTGGTTTCCGGCGGCGGCAAGCTCAACGGGGCCATTGGGCGCGTCGGGGATGTCACCACAGGGACGATGACGGTTACGGGTCCCGGCTCGGAGTGGAACAGCAGCGGGTTCCTCGGCGTCGGTATGTCCGGCACGGGCGTACTGAACATCTCTCTGCGTGGCTCCGTTAGCGCCGCGTCTGTCTTCCTTGGCAATAGCGCGGGTTCTTCAGGCACGGCGACGGTCGATGGCGCGACCTTGACCAGCGCCGGAGACCTTTATGTCGGCTACGGCGGGACCGGGACGCTGAATATCGTGAACGGCGGTGAGGTTAGCAATGTTCATGGTACGATCGGCGTCGACGCGGGCTCGACTGGCACCGTCACGGTGGACGGCGCAGGCTCCATTTGGACCAACAGCGGTGATCTCACGGTGGGCGACAGTGGCACCGGTACGCTGAACATTCTGAACGGCGGTGCGGTAAACAGCAATTTCGGGTATATCGGCCGCACTGCTGGCGCCACCGGAACTGTGACCGTTCAAGGGGCGGGTTCGTCCTGGACCAACGCCAACTCTCTCGTCGTTGGGATGTTGGGCAGTGGTACTTTGAACATCTTGAACGGAGCTTCTGTCAGCAATTCCCACTCATCGGTTGGGCTAAGCGGCGGTGGGACTGGCACGGCGTTGGTGGACGGAACGGGTTCAACCTGGACCAACACCGGATTACTGAATGTTGGTTCGAACGGCACTGGCCTGCTTACGATTTCGAACGGCGGGCATGTCACAAGTGCTGAGGGCAACGTAGGCCTTTTCGGCCAAGGGACGGCGACAGTTTCGGGGCCAGGATCAGATTGGTCGAACTCCGGTGATCTGACGGTATCCTACTTCGCCGGCACCGGTACGTTGACGGTCTCCAATGGCGGCACGGTCAGCAGCAATTTCGGATATATTGGCCGTAATGCTGGCAGCACCGGGACTGTGACGGTTGAGGGGGCGGGTTCGTCCTGGGCCAACACCAACTCTCTCGTCGTTGGGATGTTGGGCAATGGTACTTTGAACATCTTGAACGGAGCTTCTGTCAGCAATTCCCACTCATCGGTTGGGCTAAGCGGCGGTGGGACTGGCACGGCCTTGGTGGACGGAACGGGTTCAACCTGGACCAACACCGGGTTACTGAATGTTGGTTCGAACGGCACTGGCCTGCTTACGATTTCGAACGGCGGGCATGTCACAAGTGCTGAGGGCAACGTAGGCCTTTTCGGCCAAGGGACGGCGACAGTTTCGGGGCCAGGATCAGATTGGTCGAACTCCGGTGATCTGACGGTATCCCACTTCGCCGGCACCGGTACGTTATCGGTCTCGAACGGCGGCACAGTCAGTAACTATAATGGCTATATCGGTCGCGAACTAGGCGGAACCGGCCTCGTAACGGTTAACGGTGCGGGCTCGACTTGGGCGAATGCCAATAACCTGCGTGTCGGGGACAACGGCTCCGGCACACTCACGATCTCGAACGGCGGTACGGTCAGCAATATCAATGCAATGTTAGCCGCTCAGGATGACTCTAGCGGGGCAGTGTCAGTCGATGGCATCGGCTCAGCCTGGACGAATAGCGGCTATCTCTCAATCGGCAACCGTGGCAACGCCACGTTGGCGATATCGAGCGGCGGCGCGGTCAGCAGCAACGGCGGCGAAATCGCTAGTGGCGCGCTTTCCACCAGTACGGTGACTGTCTCCGGCTCTGGTTCGACATGGACCAACAGCGACAATCTGATTGTTGGCAATAGTGGCGTGGGTACGCTCAGCATCACCGGCGGCGGCAAGGTCAGCAACTATAATGCCGTCCTGGGAGCAGTAGCCTACACCTCCTCCGGCACTGTAAATGTCAACGGTGCGGGCTCGACTTGGACGAATGCCAATAACCTGCGTGTCGGGGACAACGGCTCCGGCACGCTCACGATCTCGAACGGCGGTACGGTCAGCAATATCAATGCAATGTTAGCCGCTCAGGATGACTCTAGCGGGGCAGTGTCAGTCGATGGCATCGGCTCAGCCTGGACGAATAGCGGCTATCTCTCAATCGGCAACCGTGGCAACGCCACGTTGGCGATATCGAGCGGCGGCGCGGTCAGCAGCAACGGCGGCGAAATCGCTAGTGGCGCGCTTTCCACCAGTACGGTGACTGTCTCCGGCTCTGGTTCGACATGGACCAACAACGGCGACCTGATAGTTGGCGATAGCGGTGTGGGTACGCTCAGCATCACCGGCGGCGGCAAGGTCAGCAACTATAGTGCCGTCCTGGGAGCAATAGCGTACACCTCCTCCGGCACGGTAAATGTCGACGGCGCGGGCTCGACATGGACCAACAGTGCGGATCTCATCGTCGGCAAAAGCGGCACCGGCACGCTCAACATCACCGGCGGCGGCAAGGTCAGCGGCGACTCTGGCTACCTTGGTAAGGACGCCACGGGGGCCGGCACGGCAATGGTGCAGGGTGCGGGTTCGGCTTGGACCAGCACGGGTGTTCTCATGGTCGGCGACTACGGCTCCGGCGGGCTGACCATTCTGAACGGCGGTGCAGTCTCCAATACGCTTGGTGTGATCGGCAACCAGACAGGCTCCAATGGCACGGTGCTGGTCGATGGTGCGGGCTCAACCTGGACCAACTCCGCTTCGTTGTTTGTCGGCGCGACTGGAACCGGTTCGTTGACCGTCTCGAACGGCGCCGATGTCACCAATACAGTCGGCTATATTGGCGGCGGCGCTGCCGCGTCGGGAACGGTAACTGTCACCGGCGCCGGTTCGACGTGGACAAACAGCGGCAACCTTTTAGTTGGTTCTTTCGGCGGCGGCACGCTGACCATTTCGAATGGCGGCACCGTCTCGAGCCAGGTCGCATCTATCGGCAGTTCCGCTGGTTCGGTCGGCGCCGCGACGGTCACTGGCGCAGGCTCGACCTTGAACACCAGCAGCTCGCTCTATGTGGGCGCAGACGGCGACGGAACGCTGACAATCGCCAATGGCGGCACAGTGAACGCCCTCGGCGGCGTGGGAATTACCGGGGATGCGGCGTCCAAGGGTACGCTGAACATCGGCGGCGCAGAGGGCGCGGCTGCGGCCGCGGCCGGCATCCTCAATACGACGGGCGTGCAGTTCGGCGCGGGCACCGGCAAGCTCAACTTCAACCACACCAACGCCAACTATCTGTTCAGCGCGGATATAATGGGCGCAGGCGCGATCAATCAGGTCGCCGGCACGACGGTCCTGACCGGCAATTCGTCGACCTTCACCGGCACGACCGGCGTTTCAGGCGGACGTCTGATGGTGAACGGCATGCTGGGCGGCACAACCTCGGTGACGTCGGGCGGTGCGCTCGGCGGCTCGGGAACGTTGACCGGTCCGGTGTCGGTTGCGAGCGGCGGCGCGCTGCTGGGCGTCCAGGGTCAGACTCTGGGCCTTGGTTCTCTGGCTCTGAGCTCCGGCTCCAACGTCAACGTCGCGCTGGGGGCTCCGGGCGGCGCCGGCCTGTTCAACGTCGCCGGCAACCTGACGCTCGACGGCACGCTCAATGTCAGTAATGCGGGCGGCTTTGGCGCCGGTGTCTATCGGATCTTCGACTATGGCGGCGCGCTGACCGATAACGGCATGGCCGTCGGCTCGGTGCCGCTTGGCACAGCCGGGACATTGCAGACCGCGGTGGCCAATCAGGTCAACCTACTGGTTTCCGGCACGACGCTCGATACGCAGTTCTGGAACGGCACGACGACCACGGCCGACGGCACGATCCATGGCGGCTCGGGCGTATGGTCCGCCGGACCGGCCACCAACTGGACCGATGTGAACGGTTCGACGGCCTCCGCCTGGACCGGTAACTTCGCGGTCTTCCAGAACAATCCGGGCGTCGTCACGGTCGACACCTCGGCCGGCGCGGTCTCCACGACCGGCATGCAGTTCATGGGCCAGAACTGGTCGGTGGCGGGCGGTCCGGTCACGCTCAACGGCGCGGGCGGTGCGACCACCATCCGCGTCGGCGACGGCACAGCGGCGGGCAGTTCCGACTACGCCGTGATCAGCTCCGAACTCACGGGCGCGAGCCGTCTCGTGAAGGACGATCTGGGCCTGCTCGTCCTGACCGGCGCCAACACCTATACCGGCGGCACGACGGTCAACGCGGGAACGCTGCAGATCGGCGCCAATGGAACGTCCGGCTCGATCCAGGGCGACATCATCAACAACAGCAGGCTGTTCTTCGCCCGTAGCGATGCCTGGACCCTCGGCGGCGCGATTTCAGGCTCGGGCTTGATCAGCCAGTCGAGCGGCCTGACGGTTCTCACCGGCAACAGCGGCGCCTTTGCGGGCTCGACCCAGGTACACGGCGGCACGTTGCAGGTCGATGGCACGCTAGGCGGTACGACCCTCATACAGAATGGCGGCTCACTGGCCGGTTCGGGCACATTGTCCGGCGCCGTGACCGTTGCCAACGGCGGCACCCTGCTCGGCGCTCAGGGGCAGACCTTGAGCATGGGCTCGCTGGCTCTGTCGGGCGCTTCGAACGTCAATGTGGTGCTCGGCGCTCCGGGCGGCGCGGGCCTGTTCAACGTCGCCGGTAACCTGACCCTCGACGGCACGCTCAACGTCTCCGACGCGGGCGGGTTTGGCGTCGGCGTCTATCGCCTCTTCGACTATGGCGGCGCGCTGACCAATAACGGCCTCGACGTCGGCTTGATGCCGACCGGTACGACCGGCCTGGTGCAGACGTCGGTGGCCAACAAGGTCAATCTCGTCGTCAACGGCACCGGCGCCGGATCAGTCCAGTTCTGGAACGGCACGACCACGACGGCCGATGGCACGATCCATGGCGGTGCTGGCACCTGGACGGCGGGACCGACCACCAACTGGACCGACGCGGCCGGTGCACAGGCCAATGCCTGGGGCGGCAACTTCGCTGTCTTCCAGAGCAATCCTGACACGGTGACGGTCGATGGTTCGGCTGGCGCGGTCATGGCGACCGGCATGCAGTTCATCGGTCAGGGCTGGACGGTCTCGGGTGCTCCGATCACGCTGAACGGGGCGAATGGCTCGACCACGATCCGCGTCGGCGACGGTACGGCGGCAGGCGCCACCGACATGGCCGTGATCCGTTCGGAGTTGACCGGCGCAAGCCGTCTGGTGAAGGACGATCTGGGCACGCTGATCCTGGCGGGCGCCAACAGCTATACCGGCGGCACGGCGATCAACGCCGGTACGTTGCAGATCGGCGATGGCGGCACGACTGGCTCGATCCTGGGCAACGTCGCCAACAACGGCAAGCTCGCCTTCAACCGTAGCGACGCCACCACCTTCGACGGCGTGATCTCCGGTGCGGGCTCTGTCGATATCCGCAGCGGCGCCGTCACCTTCACGGCCGACAACGGCTATGCCGGGCCGACGACCATCTTCAACGCGGAACTGCGGCTGGGCAATGGCGGCACGACCGGCTCGGTCGTGGGCAATATCACTAACAACGGCAAGCTCAGCTTCAACCGCTCGAATGAGTTGATCTATGGCGGTGTGATCTCCGGCAATGGCGACATCGACCACCTGACGGGCCGCACCGTCCTGACCGGAAACTCCAGCGCGTTCACCGGCACGACCGATGTGATCGGCGGCCAGCTCGTGGTCAACGGCTCGCTCGGCGGCTCGCTCTCCGTCCTAAGCGGCGGCACGCTGGGCGGTTCGGGTACGGTCGGCAATCTGCTGGTCGCCGGCACCGTGGCCCCCGGCAATTCCATCGGCACCCTCCACGTCAACGGCAATATCGGCTTTGCGGCCGGTTCGATCTATCAAGTCGAAGCCAATGCGGCGGGCCAGGCCGACAAGATCGTCGCCTCCGGTACGGCCACCCTCAATGGCGGCACAGTGCAGGTTCTGGCGGGCACGGGCATCTATGCCCCCGCCACAGCGTACACGATCTTGTCGGCCACGGGCGGCGTCACCGGCACGTTCACCGCCGGCGTAACCTCGAACCTGGCCTTCCTCGATCCGTCGCTGACCTATGACGCGAACAACGTCTATCTGACGCTGACGCGCAACAATATCGACTTCGCCGGGGTCGGCCTCACGCCGAACCAGATCGCGGCGGGCGGCGGCGCCGAAAGCCTCGGCTTCGGCAACCCGATCTACAATGCCGTGCTCAACCTCTCCGATACGCAGGCCCAATACGCCTTCGATCAGCTCTCGGGCGAAATCCACGCTTCGGCGCGAACCGCCCTGATCGAAGACAGCCGTTTCGTACGCAATGCCGTCAATGACCGGCTGCGCGCCGCCTTTGATGGCGTCGGCGCTTCGGGCGGCAACGTCGTCACCTATGAGAATGGCAAGCCGCGCACCGCTGCTGCCAATACCGACGGCGGGGCCTTCTGGGGCCAGGGCTTCGGTTCATGGGGCCATACCAACAGCGACGGAAACGCAGCGCGGCTCGAACGTTCGACCGGCGGTTTCCTGATGGGGGCGGACGCTCCGGTGTTCGATACCTGGCGCTTCGGCGCGGTCGCCGGCTACAGCTACACCGACTTCAACGTGAAGGATCGCCATTCCTCGGGTTCGGCCGACAACTTCCACCTCGGTCTCTACGGCGGCAACCAGTGGGGCGATCTCGCCTTCCGGTCGGGTCTTGCCTATACGTGGCATGACATCCACACGGCGCGCACCATCGCCTTCCCGGGCTTCTCCGACAGCACGAAGGGCGGTTACAGCGCCGGCACGTTCCAGGCGTTCGGCGAGCTGGGCTACAAGGTTCAGGCTGGCGCGGTTCAGTTCGAGCCCTTCGCCAATCTCGCTTATGTGAGCCTCAACACCAGCGGCTTCCGCGAGACCGGCGGCGCTGCTGCGCTCACCGGCGCCAGCGCCACCACGAACGCCACCTTCACCACGCTTGGCCTGCGCGCTTCGACCAGTTTCGATCTGGGCGGGGCCACCGCGACGGCCAAGGGCATGGTCGGCTGGCGTCACGCCTTCGGCGACACCACGCCGCAGGCCGGCATGGCGTTCGCTTCGGGCGGCGACACCTTCTCGATCGGAGGCGTACCGATCGCCCGCAACGCCGCCGTCTTTGAAACCGGCCTCGACATCGCCCTGTCGCCGACCGCCACCGTCGGCGTCACCTATGGCGGCCAGTTCGGGTCGGGCGTCTCCGATCAGTCGATCAAAGCCAACTTCAACGTGAAGTTCTGAGGTCGCGCCATGACGGATAAGATCGTCTCGCTCGTTCAGAAGAGCTTTCGCAAACTGGTGCCGATCGCCGATCAGGTCGGCACCATGTTCTACGCCCGCTTGTTCGAGACCTACCCCGAAGTGCGGCCCATGTTCGCTGAGGACATCGCGCCCCAGGCGAAGAAGCTCGTGCAAATGCTCGCCCTCGTCGTGAATGGCCTCCACAGGCTCGACGAAATCATGCCGGCGGTCGAGCAGCTTGCACGCCGGCATAACGACTATGGCGTCGTCGAGGCTCACTACTGCGCGGTGGGCGAAACCCTGCTCTGGACGCTCCAGCAAGGCCTGGGCGACGACTTCACGCCCGAGGTCGAAGCCGCCTGGACCGATGCCTACGGCCTCCTCTCCGCCAAGATGATCGCGGCGGCGAAGGAAGGGGCAGTGGCATGATCGGAAAACGACGAGCCAGGACAGGCGGCGGACGTCGCCTCCTTCGGCAATCACTCCTCGGGTCGCACCGAGGGCGTTCGGGAGGGGCCGCGCTCCTCCCGGCGCTTCTCCTCGCCGCCCCGGCGATGGCCACGACCTTCCAGACGGGCGAGTTTGTGCGGACTGGTCGGGCTTGCGCCTCCGCCGACGATGGTGCCCGGCTAGTGTCCAACGGTCATTCCGTCTCGGCACCCGGCCACACCTGCCGCGTCGTCTCCCGCACCTCGAGCGGCGGCTACTATCCGATCTTCAACGAGCGCTGCACCGGCGGAGCGACGGACGATTATCGCATGGACATCCATGTCCGCAGCCCGGAACGGATTTCGATCCATGGCCCAGCCGGCGGGCCCGGCATCACCTATCGCCATTGTCCATCGCGCGCCGCAGCGCGCGGTGGGAACTGAATCAGACGGCCGCTTCGCAGGCGTGCTCCTGCCGCGCTGAATAGCCGCCAAAAACCAACGAACTGGATATATCGACCTTGGATCAGTCCCCCTCATTACCGCTCTTCTACAAAGATCCCGTGCTCCTCCGCTTCGAAGAGCATGGTGACGTCGGCCTCGCACCGGCGAGCGACTTCAGCTTCGCGCGCGACGCCATCGCCCTGCCACTCTGCATCGGCGAGTTCATGGTGGCGATGCGCCATTATCCCATCGTCTTCGCCATGGACGACCAGGCCTCTCCAATCGCGCTCGTGGCGATCCGGAAGGAACATAATCTCTTCGTCGAGCGCGACGGGAGCTGGAAAGCGGGCGGCTATGTGCCCGCCTATGTGCGCCGCTACCCCTTCATCGTCATGGAGACCGAGGACCGGGCGCAGCAATTGCTGACCATCGACCGAAGCAGCGATCGCTTCGTGTCCTCGGTTGCGGACGCACCCGACGCGCAGCGCCTTTTCGATGCAGTGGGTAATCCGACGACGGCGGCGCAGACGGCGATGGCCTTCTGCCATGCCTTCCACACCGACTATGCCGAAACCGTCGCCTTCGGTCGGGCGCTCATCGCCGCCAAGGTGCTGGAGCCCTATCACGCCGACTTCCGCCTCCCCGACGGCACGCTGCATCAGGTCAACGGCTTCCACGCCATCAACGAGGCCGCGTTCCGGGCGCTCCCCGCCAAGACCGTCGCCGAATGGCACGCCAAAGGCTGGCTGGCGCTCGTCAGCCTTCACATCGCTTCCTTGCAGAGTTTCCAGAACCTGCTCGACCTCAATGCGCAGCGCGCAAACGAACGGAAGGCGCTCGCATGATGAGCAAGAAAATTGGACTTCTCGGATTCTCCGTTGTGGCGGCTCTGGCCGTCGCTGCCGGCGCAGCCGCCTATGTGACACCTGGCGGGGCCGTCTCGACCCCGAGCCAGGCCGCGGGCTTCACCGAGGATCGCACTGCTTCCGACACCGGCCCCCGGCTCGATCAATATGTCGCCGGGCTTTCTCCCGTCGGAGGCAATGTCTTCACCACCTCCGAAGCCGATCCCAAGCCGCAGACCTTCCAGGTGGCGCAGGCGACATCGACTCTTCCGGGCGGAGCCTCCTCCCTCAACGAGACCTATCGCGACTGGCGCGTCACCTGCGTCCAGCAGGGCGCGGGCAAGCAATGCGCTATGTCGCAGGCCCAGACGCAGCAGAACGGCCAGCGCGTGTTGGCCATCGAATTGAACGCGCCCACCGGCAACGCCGTTGCCGGCACCCTGATCCTGCCCTTCGGTCTCGCGCTCGATGCCGGTGCGACCTTCCAGATCGATGACAAGCCGGCCATGCAGCCGGTCCGGTTCCGAACCTGCCTACCGGGCGGCTGTATCGTCAGCGTCAATTTCGATGCGGCGACGATCGTGGCGCTTCGCGCCGGCACGGCGCTCAAGATCAAGGCCACGGCCGACGGCGGTGCGGCCACGCCGTTCTCGATCTCGCTGCAAGGTTTCGGCACGGCCCTCGACCGCGTGGCGGCACTGGCACGTTGAGGGCAAACGAACCCTCACGGCGAGCACCGCCTTTCATATCCTCCCAGGGATGGCTTCCGCGATCCGCCTGCTTCGGTCGGCGTCGCGGGAGCCGCCGCTGACGCCATTTCGGAGGCGGTCATGCGGCGCCTCAACAAACTCTCGGAGACATGGCAGTCGCCGTCACGGCTCGGCGCACGCATTCCGATGATCTCCCTCATCCAGACGCTCGCAGTCGCCGAGTATCTGAACTTCCGCCATGCCGCGAATTTCCTCGGCGTCAGCGCCTCCAGCGTCAGCGCGCGGATCAAGACGCTGGAAGAAGATCTCGGCATCCTCCTCTTCGAGCGCCACGCCCGCGGCGTCCGGCTGACCGAGGCGGGCCGTCATTTCGTCGATGGTGTCTCCACAGGCATCGACCATCTCGAACATGCCGTCAAAACCGCCGGGGCCTTCGCGCAAGGCGATCTCGGCCTCCTGCGCGTCGGCGTCTATGCGCTGACCTTCGGCAGCTTTCTGGACGAGCTGCTCACCCGTTTCCGCAAGGAACATCCCCAGGTCGCCATCGAGATTACCGAGGGCACCGCGCGCGACATCATCGTCCAGCTTCGCGCCGACCAACTCGACATCGCTTTTGTCGCCGGTGCGCCCGATCTCCCCGACTGCCACTCACGCCGTATCTGGTGCGAGCCGCTTATCGCCGTTCTGCCCGCAGATCACCCGCTGACGGAACAGGACAGCGTGACGTGGGACGACCTCACGGGCGAATCCTTCCTCGTTCGCCACGGCGGCACCGGCCCGCAAGCCTATGACCATATCGTCTTGCGTCTCGCCGGCCGCTGGCAGGCCGCACCGTCGATCCTGCGTTGCGACGTCGAGCGATGCACCTTGTTGCAGATGATCGCGCAGGGGTTCGGCGTGTCGATCGCTGGACAGGCGACCGCATTGGCCGAGATTCCGGGCGTCGCCTTCCGTCACTTCCATGACGAGCCAGAACCGGTCCCATTCTCGGCCGTGTGGTCGCCCTATAACCAGAGCGCCACGCTGCGCAATCTGCTCGACCTCGCCGGCGTCATAGGCCGGTCCTTACCTCGCGCCTGATCGCTTCAGCGCCTCGGCAGCCAATCTCGTGGCGCCCGCAACTGGACGTAACGCCGATCTGCCTAGAGCGGCCGCTCGAACAGGATTTCACGGGAGTCGGCGTCGGTGACGCTCCAACCAGCGCGCCGATAGAAGGCTTCCGCCCGCGTGCTCGCGCCTGTCGAGAGTCTGGCCCGGACATGTCCGCCCGCCCTCAATATCTCGCAGGCTTCGGCAAGCAGCGCCTTGCCAATTCCGCGCCCCTCATATTCGGGCAAAACGAACAGCGCCCATATGCTGCCGTCTCGCGGATCGGCGGCCGAAAAGCCAACGATCCTGCCTTGGTCTTCCCATTTGTGAAGACCGGGATTGCTGATGAACCATTCGTAATGGGCATCCGTGACCTTGGACGGGTCACGTAGAATATTCTCGGAGACCGCCCCTCGGACATGCTTCAGCGCCGGAATATCCGCAATGGCTGCTTTCGATAACAAACGGCGCCTCCCCATCGCGGCGGATCATGCTCCGTTGGACCTGTTCCCCGCCGCCACGTCTTACATTCGGCGAGCAGGTTTGTGAAATCTCTCGATGGCAGGAGGAGCTGTTCTCTCCCCTCCTATCCAGAGCGTTGCAGCAGTTCGCCAGGCTCGACGCCGAGCGCATCGGCGATCTGTCCGAGAACCGTGACGCTGGCCGATACGGCGCCGCGTTCGATTGCGCCGATATAGCGCATGCTCAGGCCGGCACGATCGGCCAGCTCTTCTTGCGTCAGCTTTTTATCATGACGTATCCGACGCAGATTCGTCGCCATGATCTCCTTAAGATCCATAACGAAAGCCGAACCAGTATAGGAACGATCATTCTAGGAACGATCATTCCCATTCGTTGACTCCGGTGCTATTCTTGCGCTCGTCGGCATTGCCGGCATTTCTTGCATCGCCTTGTCCGGAAGGATGCGTTCATGCGCGTGCAGCCCGAGCTTGATCCCGACGTGGCGGACGAAGCGCCGACCGGTCCCGACATCACCCTCTACGACGAAGTGCATTTCATCACCTACCTTCGCCTGCTCGACGCCGAGGCGGACGGCGCGGATTGGACCGAGGTGGCGAGGATCGTCCTGCACCGTGATCCGGCTCAGGACGAGGTGCAAACCCGGCACTGCTGGGCGAGCCATCTCGCCCGCGCGCAGTGGATGACCAAGATCGGCTATCGGCGCATTCTCGAACAGGCAGCGCAGGACGAGCGACGCAAGCGCCTGCACTGATCCGCGACCGTCCTATTCGCCGCCGTTTCTATCCGACGGCCCTCCGTCATCGGCTTGGCTGTTGCCCTTCCCAAAAAGCCCCATTCTCTGATCGGCTCCGACATTTTTGCCGATTGGGAGCCTGTATGCGTGGAGGCCGGATTCTCTGGGGTCAGATCGTTGTTGTTCTGACCATTGTTCTCATCACGACCTGGGCGGCGACCCAATGGACCGCGTGGCGGCTCGGGTTTCAGCCGCAGCTTGGCGAGCCGTGGTTCGAGCTGGCGGGCTTGCCCGTCTATCATCCGCCCGTCTTCTTCTGGTGGTGGTTCTCCTATGACGCCTATGCGCCGGCGATCTTCACGGAAGGCGCAATCATCGCCGCGTCCGGCGGCTTCATCGCCATCGCCGCCGCCATCACCATGTCCATCATCCGGTCGCGCGAGGCGCGCAACGTCGCGACCTATGGTTCGGCGCGCTGGGCCGAGGACAAGGAAATCCGCAGCGCTGGCCTCCTCGGCCCCGATGGCGTCCTGCTCGGAAAATATGACCGCGACTATCTGCGCCATGACGGTCCCGAGCATGTCCTGTGCTTCGCACCGACCCGTTCGGGCAAGGGCGTCGGCCTCGTCGTGCCGACCCTGCTCACCTGGCCGGGCTCGGCCATCGTCCACGACATCAAGGGCGAGAACTGGACTCTGACCGCGGGATTCCGCTCCCGTCACGGCCGCGTGCTGCTGTTCGACCCGACCAATGTGAAATCCTCCGCCTACAATCCGCTGCTGGAGGTCCGGCAAGGGGAATGGGAAGTCCGCGACGTCCAGAACATCGCCGACATTCTGGTCGATCCGGAAGGTTCGCTCGACAAGCGCAACCACTGGGAAAAAACCTCCCATTCGCTGCTGGTCGGCGCGATCCTGCATGTCCTCTACGCCGAGCCGGAGAAGACGCTGGCGGGGGTCGCCAACTTCCTCTCCGATCCGCGTCGCCCGGTCGAAGCCACCCTGCGCGCCATGATGGAGACGCCGCATCTCGGCGAGGCCGGCGTGCATCCTGTTATCGCCTCGTCGGCGCGCGAGCTGCTGAACAAATCCGACAACGAGCGCTCCGGCGTCCTATCGACCGCCATGTCGTTCCTGGGATTGTATCGCGATCCCGTCGTGGCTCGCGTCACGGCGCGCTGCGACTGGCGCATCGCCGATCTCGTCGGGGCCAAGAAGCCCGTCAGCCTCTACCTTGTCGTGCCGCCGTCCGACATCAACCGCACCAAGCCGCTGATCCGCCTGATCCTCAACCAGATCGGCCGCCGGCTGACCGAGGAACTGACTTCATCGGGCAAGCGCCATCGCCTGCTCCTGATGCTCGATGAGTTTCCGGCGCTCGGCCGTCTCGATTTCTTTGAATCAGCGCTCGCTTTCATGGCGGGCTATGGCCTCAAGGGCTTCCTGATCGCCCAATCGCTCAACCAGATCGAGCGGGCCTATGGGCCGAACAACGCCATCCTCGACAACTGCCATGTCCGCGTCAGTTTCGCCACCAATGACGAGCGCACCGCCAAGCGCGTGTCGGATGCGCTGGGCACCGCGACCGAGATGCGCGATTCCACCAACTATGCCGGCCACCGCCTGTCGCCCTGGCTCGGGCACCTCATGGTCTCGCGGCAGGAGACGGCCCGGCCGCTGCTGACGCCCGGGGAAATCATGCAGCTCCCGCCCAATGAGGAAATCGTCATGGTGGCGGGCACCCCGCCGATCCGCGCCACCAAGGCCCGGTATTTCGAGGACGCGCGCTTGCAGGAGCGCATCATCGCGCCGCCCGAGCTGGTGGCCGTGCCCGCGAACGCCCCCGCAACCGATGACTGGTCAGGCCGCGTCGTCGCGGCGGCGGGCCAGATGGGCGGAGCCGGCGGCGGTGATGACGGCGGAGATCCCGCCAACGCCGGCATCCGCCGCGAGCCGGAATTGCCCGAGCATGAAGAAATCCTGCCGCCACCACCGTCGGCCGCACAGGAATTCGACTTTCTGGACGACGAACCCGACGTGGACGCCGCCAAGGCCAACGCCATGCGCGCCCGGATGCGGATGACGGCGCGGCAAGCCGCGCTCGACCCCGGCGATGGCATCGAGCTTTGAGGAACCGCCCATGACTCCGCGTACCCGCATGAACGTCTATTTCGATCCGGCGCTGCTCAAACAGGTTGAGGCGCTGGCGCTGCGCCGGAACATCTCCAAATCCGCCATCGTCGAGGCGGCCGTCGCATCCTTCCTCTCAGGCGACACGACCGAGAAGCTGGAAGCCGCCATGTCCCGCCGTCTCGACCGGCTCGGCCGTCAGGTCGGGGCGCTCGACGAGGATCTCGCCGTGCTCGGCGAAACCCTAGCGCTCTTCGTCCGCTTCTGGCTGACCTTCACCCCGCCGATGTCGGATACCGCCCAGGCCGCGGCGCGCGCCAAGGGTGCGGAGCGGTTCGACGGCTTCATGCAGACACTCGGCAAGCGATTGGCGACGGGTGACAGGTTCCTGAAAGAGCTTTCGCGCGACGTCGACTCGCTAGCTGGAGACGACCAGATGGAGGCTTCAAAGCCGAGTGGCGACCCTGCCTGAATATCCGGGTCCGTCCTATTCGCCGCCGATAGCCGCCGACCGCCGCACGGCCTTCGATACTTGTTGAACAGGCCCGATTTCGGGCTCTTTTAATCGACCCCGATCGGGGAACTCTCTGCTGCGTCCCCTTGGCTTGGGGACGGTATGACTTCTTCTTCTCATCAGAAACCGGAGGCGATCCAGCGCGGTGCGCGCATGTTGCGCACCGCGCTCGGTCCCGCCATCGCGCGCTTTCTCGAAGACCCCGCCGTCGTCGAGGTGATGCTGAACCCGGACGGGCGCATCTGGATCGACCGGCTTTCCCAAGGACTGTCCGATACCGGCGAAACCCTCTCGCCCGCAGACGGCGAGCGCATCGTGCGCCTGGTCGCCCACCATGTCGGCGCGGAGGTTCACGCCCGAAGCCCGCGCGTCTCGGCCGAACTGCCCGAGACGGGAGAACGGTTCGAAGGGCTTCTTCCTCCCGTCGTGGCCGCGCCAGCCTTCGCGATCCGCAAGCCCGCTGTCGCTGTCTTCACCCTCGACGACTATGTGGCCGCCGGGATCATGTCGGCGGATCAGGCCGTGACCCTGCGCGAAGCCGTCGCATCGCGGGCCAACATCCTCGTCGCGGGCGGCACCTCTACCGGCAAGACCACGCTGACCAATGCGCTCCTGGCCGAAGTCGCCAAGAGCGGGGATCGCGTCGTCATCATCGAGGACACGCGCGAGCTGCAATGCACCGCCCCGAACCTCGTCTCCATGCGCACGAAGGAAGGCGTCGTCACGCTCTCCGATCTCGTCCGCTCGTCGCTGCGCCTGCGCCCCGACCGCATCCCCATCGGCGAGGTGCGCGGTTCTGAGGCGCTCGACCTCCTCAAAGCCTGGGGCACCGGCCATCCCGGCGGCGTCGGCACCATCCACGCCGGCACCGGCATCGGCGCACTGCGCCGTCTCGAACAGCTCATCCAGGAAGCCGTCGTCACCGTCCCGCGAGCCCTGATCGCCGAGACGATCGACCTCGTGGCCGTCCTTTCCGGCCGCGGCTCCGTGCGCCGGCTCGCCGAACTCGCCCGCGTCGAAGGGCTCGGCCCCGACGGGGACTACCGCGTCACCGCAGCCACCCCCAGCAACACAGGAGACCCTTCATGATCCGCATGTCCATGCGCGTCCGTCGCACCGTCGCGACCGCCGCCGCCTTCGCCTATGTCAATCTCGTCCTCGTTCCCGCCGCACACGCGTCCGGCTCCTCCATGCCGTGGGAAGCGCCGCTTCAGAAAATCCTCCAGTCGATCGAAGGCCCGGTCGCGAAGATCGTGGCCGTCATCATCATCATCGCGACGGGCCTGGCGCTCGCCTTCGGCGACACGTCGGGCGGCTTCCGCAAGCTGATCCAGATCGTGTTCGGCCTGTCGATCGCCTTTGCCGCATCGAGCTTCTTCCTGTCGTTCTTCTCGTTCGGCGGCGGAGCGCTCGTCTGATGGCGGTCGCTTTCGAGCAACTCGACGTGCCGGGATTCACCGTCCCGGTTCACCGCGCGCTGACCGAGCACATCCTGCTCGGCGGTGCGCCGCGCTCCATCGCGATCCTGAACGGGACGCTCGCCGGGGCCGTTGGCCTCGGCCTGCGCCTCTGGCTGGTCGGCCTCCTCATCTGGGCCGTCGGTCACTTCGCGGCGGTCTGGGCGGCCAAGCGCGATCCGCTCTTTGTCGAGGTCGGAAGGCGCCATCTGCGCGTCCCCGGCCATCTCGCGGTCTGAGGGAGGCGACGCACATGATGAACCTCGCCGAATATCGCCGCACCGCCAGCAGGCTTGCCGACTATCTGCCCTGGGTCGCGCTCGCCGACGAAGGCGTCGTGCTCAACAAGGATGGCTCGTTCCAGCGCACCGCGCGCTTTCGCGGTCCCGATCTCGACAGCGCCGTCGCCGCCGAGCTGGTCGCGGTCGCCGGCCGCATCAACAACGCCTTCCGCCGTCTCGGCTCCGGCTGGAGCATCTTCGTCGAAGCGCAGCGCCATGCCGCCGAGACCTATCCGGCGAGCGAGTTTCCCGATCCGGCCTCCGGCCTGGTCGACGCCGAGCGCAGGGCCGATTTCGAGGAAGCCGGGGCGCACTATGTCTCCGGCTATTATCTGACCTTCCTCTATCTGCCCCCGGCCGAGGAAGCCGCCCGCACTGAGGCCTGGCTCTACGAGGGCCGCGAGCGCAGCGGCGTGGACCCGGACGAGATCCTGCGCGGCTTCATCGACCGCACCGGCCGCGTGCTGGCGCTGCTCGACGGCTTCATGCCGGAATGTGCCTGGCTCGATGACGCCGAGACGCTGACCTATCTGCACTCCTGCGTTTCCACGAAACGCCACCGCGTCCGCGTGCCGGAAACCCCGGTCTATCTCGATGCGCTGCTCGCCGACCAGCCGCTCACCGGCGGGCTGGAGCCGCGCCTTGGCGATCAGCATCTGCGCATCCTCACCGTCATCGGCTTTCCGACCGCGACCACGCCGGGCCTGCTCGACGATCTCAACCGGCTAGCTTTCCCCTATCGGTGGAGCACCCGCGCGATCCTGCTCGACAAGACCGACGCCACGAAGCTGCTGACCAAAATCCGCCGCCAGTGGTTCGCCAAGCGCAAGTCGATCGCCGCGATCCTGAAGGAGGTGATGACCAACGAGGCGTCCGCCCTCGTGGACACCGATGCCGCCAACAAGGCGGCCGATGCCGACATGGCCTTGCAGGAGTTGGGTCAGGACGTGGCGGGCATGGCCTATGTCACGGCCACCATCACCGTATGGGACGCCGATCCGCGTCTTGCCGACGAGAAGCTGCGCCTCGTCGAGAAGGTCATCCAGGGCCGCGACTTCACGGCCATGATCGAAACCGTCAATGCCGTCGATGCCTGGCTCGGCTCACTCCCCGGACATGCCTACGCCAATGTCCGCCAGCCGCCCATCTCGACGCTCAATCTCGCCCACATGATCCCCCTCTCTGCCGTGTGGGCGGGGCCGGAACGGGACGAGCATTTCGGTAGCCCCCCCTTGCTGTACGGCAAGACCGAAGGCTCGACCCCGTTCCGGTTATCCCTTCATGTCGGCGACGTCGGGCACACGCTCGTCGTCGGCCCGACAGGCGCGGGCAAGTCCGTGCTGCTCGCCCTTATGAGCCTGCAGTTCCGGCGCTATGAGCGGTCCCAGGTCTTCGCCTTCGACTTCGGCGGCTCGATCCGGGCCGCGGCACTCGCCATGGGCGGCGACTGGCACGATCTCGGCGGCGGGCTGACCGAAGGCTCGGACGCTTCGGTCTCGCTCCAGCCGCTCGCTCGCATCCACGATTCCTACGAACGCGCCTGGGCCGCCGACTGGATCGTCGCGATCCTGAACCGCGAGGGCGTGCCCGTAACCCCGGAGGTGAAGGAGCATATCTGGACAGCGCTAACCTCGCTCGCCTCGGCCCCGGTCGAGGAACGCACCATCACGGGCTTTGCAGTCCTGCTCCAGTCCAACGACATCAAGCAGGCGCTCCGGCCCTACTGCGTCGGCGGGGCCTATGGCCGGCTGCTCGATGCCGAAGCCGAACATCTCGGCTCCGCTGCCGTCCAGGCGTTCGAGATCGAGGGGCTGGTCGGGACCGGCGCGGCTCCCGCCGTTCTTGCCTACCTGTTCCATCGCATCGGCGACAGGTTGGACGGGCGGCCGACGCTGCTCATCATCGACGAGGGCTGGCTGGCGCTCGACGATGAAGGCTTCGCGGGCCAGCTCCGCGAATGGCTGAAGACGCTGCGCAAGAAGAACGCATCCGTCATCTTCGCCACGCAGTCGCTTTCCGACATCGACAATTCGAGCATCGCGCCGGCCATCATCGAAAGCTGCCCGACGCGCCTGCTGCTCCCGAACGAGCGCGCGATCGAGCCGCAGATCACGGCCATCTATCGCCGCTTCGGTCTGAACGACCGCCAGATTGAGATTTTGGCCAGAGCGACACCGAAGCGCGACTATTACTGCCAGTCCCGGCGCGGCAACCGCCTGTTCGAGCTGGGCCTTAGCGAAGTCGGCCTCGCGCTCTGCGCCGCATCCTCCAAATCCGACCAGACCTTGATCGCCAACCTCGTCGCCGAACACGGCCGCGAAGGCTTTCTCGCGGCCTGGCTCAAGGTACGCGACGCCGGCTGGGCCGCCGATCTCATCCCGACTTTCCCTACCCCCCAAGCTGAAAAGGAGACTTTGTCATGAAAACCCGTCTTATCCGCTCGCGCGGTGCGGTCCTGGCCGCAGCCATCTTCGCCGTGCCGCTCGCCGTCTCGCCCATGCTGGCGACGCAGGCCCATGCCCAGTTCGGCTTTGGCCGCATTGTCTACGACCCGACCAACTATGCGCAGAACGTGCTGACCGCCGCGCGCACTCTGGAGCAGATCAACCACCAGATCACCTCGCTTCAGAATGAAGCGCAGATGCTTATCAATCAGGCCAAGAACCTCGCCAGCCTGCCGTTCTCTGCCCTCCAGACCTTGCAGCAGAACGTCCAGAAAACCCAGCAGCTTCTCGGCCAGGCGCAGAACATCGCCTTCGACATCCAGAAGGTCGATCAGGCGTTCCAGAGCCAGTATGGCAATGTCTCGCTGTCGGCGACCGACGCCGAGATGGTCAAGGGCGCGCGCGACCGCTGGAAAAACACCGTCGGCGGCCTTCAGGACGCGATGCGCGTGCAGGCGGGTGTCGTCGGCAACATCGACACGAACCGTTCGCAGATGTCGGCGCTGGTTGGCCAGAGTCAGTCGGCGTCCGGCGCCCTGCAGGCGACGCAAGCGGGCAACCAGCTTCTCGCTCTCCAGTCCCAGCAACTTTCCGACCTCGTCGCGCTCCTCGCCGCCAACGGCCGCGCGGGCGCGCTCACCGAGGCCGAGCGTGCCGCCGCCGCCGAACAGGGGCGCGAGCAGCGCCGCCGCTTCTTGACGCCGGGGACCGCCTATTCGCCCGGCAACGCGCGGATGTTCGGCAACGGCAACTGAGGCCGGAAGGGAGGAACGTCATGGACGGCAAGATGCTGGCCCGGTTGGGCGCCATCGTCTTCGTCGCGGTCGCCATCACGGCGACCGCGATCGAGATGACCCGCAAGAAAGAGGCTCCGGCGCCCGCGCCGGCCAGCCTTCAGGAGCCCGCGCGCGATCCGCTGCGCGAAGGACAACGCCGGTGCCAGCAGCTTGGGCAGAAGGCGGCCGAGGATAGCGAGTGCATGCGTGTCTGGGCCGAAACCCGCGACCGCTTCCTTGGCCGCGCGTCCGCGCCGGCCGCCCCCGAAGGGCGGTGAGCCATGGGCGGCGCAGGCGTCATCGACAACTTCCTCGGAACCTTCACCCGCTACATCGACTCAGGCTTCGGCCTGCTCGGCGGCGAGGTGGCGTTCATCGCCACCACCCTCATCGTCATCGATGTGACGCTCGCCGCCCTCTTCTGGTCCTGGGCCGCCGATGACGACATCATCGCGCGGCTCGTCAAGAAGACGCTGTTCGTCGGCGTCTTCGCCTATCTCATCGGCAACTGGAACAATCTCGCCAAGATCGTCTTCGAGAGCTTCGCCGGCCTCGGCCTGAAGGCGAGCGGCACCGGCTTCACCGCGCAGGATCTGATGCGCCCCGGCAAGGTCGCACAGACCGGTCTCGACGCCGCCAGGCCGCTGCTCGAATCCATCTCCGACCTGATGGGCTGGGTCGCCTTCTTCGAGAACTTCATCCAGATCGCCTGCCTGCTCTTCGCCTGGGCGCTGGTCATCATCGCCTTCTTCATTTTGGCGATCCAGCTCTTCGTCACCTTGATCGAGTTCAAGCTGGCGACGCTGGCGGGTTTCGTGCTGATCCCGTTCGGCCTCTTCGGCAAGACCGCCTTCATGGCCGAAAAGGTGCTCGGCAACGTCATCTCGTCGGGCATCAAGGTTCTCGTCCTCGCCGTCATCATCGGCATCGGCTCGACGCTGTTCTCGCAGTTCACGCAAGGGTTCGGCGGTCAGACCCCGAGCATCGACGACGCCATGGCCGTCGTGCTCGCCGCGCTCTCGCTGGTCGGTCTCGGCATCTTCGGCCCTGGCATTGCCAACGGCCTCGTCTCCGGCGGCCCGCAGCTCGGCGCTGGCGCGGCGATCGGCACCGGCCTTGCGGTCGGCGGCGCGGCCATGGCCGCCGGCGGCGGTGCGATGCTGGCCGCAAAGGGCGGCGGCGCCATGCTCTCCGGCGGGGCCGCGGCCGCTCGTGGCGGCGCGACCGCGGCGGGCGCAGCCTCCTCGGCCTATTCGCTCGGCTCGCTCGGCAAATCCGGCGCGGGCGGCGTCGCCTCAGGCATGGGCGCGGTCGCGCGCACAGCCGGGTCGGCCGCCGTCTCGCCCTTGCGCCGCGCTGCCGCGCAAGCGTCCGAAAGCATGAAATCCAGCTTCTCCGATGGCGCGAAGGCAGGCTTCGGCGCGACCGGCGGTTCCTCGACCATGGGAACGATCGGCGGCGGTGCGGAAGCCGCATCCACCCCGACGGCCACGGCCACGACGGGCGGGGCTCCGGATTGGGCCAAGCGCATGAAGCGCGGCCAGCATCTCTCCCACGGCGTCAGCGCCGCCGCCCACGCCATCCGCTCCGGCGACAGCCACGGCTCCGGTTCCTCCATCAACCTTTCTGAAAGTGACCGCTGATGAACCCCTTCAAAAGACCCGCCGCCCATTACGGCAAGCCTCCCGAACCCGAGACGCCCTACCAGAAGGCCGCCCAGGTCTGGGACGAGCGCATCGGCTCGGCCCGCGTCCAGGCGAAGAACTGGCGCTACATGGCCTTCGGCTCTCTGATCCTCTCGGCGGGCTTCGCCGGCGCGCTCGTCATCCAGTCGGCGCGCGGGACCGTCGTGCCCTGGGTCGTTCAGGTCGACAAGCTCGGCCAGCCGCAGAGCATCGAACCGGCGACGGCCGAATATCGCCCGACCGATCCGCAGATCGCATGGCATCTCGGCCGCTTCATCGAGCAGGTCAGGAGCATCCCCGCCGATCCCATCGTCGTCCGCCAGAACTGGCTTCGCGCCTATGAATGGACGACCGATCGCGGCGCTGGCGCGCTCAACGACTATGCCCGCACCAACGATCCCTTCGCCAAGGTCGGCACGCAGCAGATCGCCGTCGACGTCTCCAGCGTCATCCGCGCCTCGCCGGATTCGTTCCGCGTCGCCTGGACCGAGCGGCAGTTCGAGAATGGCGCGCTCGCCTCGACCCAGCGCTGGACCGCGATCCTGACGATCGCGCTTCAGCCGCCGCGCGACGCCGAGCGCCTGAAAGCCAATCCGCTCGGTATCTACGTCAACGCCATCAACTGGTCGCGGGAGATGGGCCAATGAACCCGGCAATCCGCAAATCCGCCGCCTTGGTGGTCCTCCTGTCCGCGACGGCTCTGGCGGGCTGCGCCACCTTCAAGCCCCCGGAAATCAGCTACGACGCCAGCGTCCCGCCGCTGCCGGAAGTCCCCGTCACCGTGACGGACGAACGGCCCAAGCCCCTGAACGTGCCCCCGGGCTGGACCGTCGCGCGCGGCGGCGAGACCGCCGGCACCCCGACCGGCCGCGTCGAGAACGCCAATGCCGCCGCTCGCGTGCAACCGCGCCGCGAGGGCTATTACAACGCCATCCAGGTCTATCCGTGGTCAGAAGGCGCGCTCTATCAAGTCTATGCCGCTCCGGGTCAGATCACCAGCATTGCGCTCGAACCCGGCGAGGCCCTGACGGGCGCCGGGCCGATCGCCGCCGGCGATACCGCGCGCTGGATCATCGGCGATACCGAATCCGGCTCCGGCGTGAGTCGTCGCGTGCTGGTTCTGGTGAAGCCCTCGCGCGCCGACATCACCACGAACCTCGTCATCACGACTGACCGGCGCACCTACATGATCGAGCTGCGCTCGGGCGAGAAGCCCTATATGCCCGCCGTCTCCTGGGCCTATCCGCAACCGGCAGGCGGCGGGCGGCAGACGCTTCCGGCAACGCCGGTCATTCCGGCCGTGGCCGCGCGCAACTATCGCTACGGTCTCACCGGCGACACGCCGCCATGGAAGCCGGTCGCGGTCTATGACGATGGCCGCCGCGTCTATGTCGAGTTCCCGCGCGGCATCGTGCAGGGCGAAATGCCGCCGATCTTCGTCATCGGCCCCAATGGCGAAACCCAGGTCGTCAACAGCCGCATCCATCAACACATCCTGATCGTCGATCGCCTGTTCGGCGCGGCCGAGCTGCGTCTTGGCGCGGGCGACCGCCAGCAGACCGTCAGGATCGTCCGCACCGACGGGAGACCGCAATCATGAGTGAGACCGAGACCAGCACCAACCCCATGCGCCTGCGCGCCGAAACGCCGCGCGTCACCCGCCTGTCGCGCAAGATGCTCGCCGGCGTCGCCGCCGTCGCCATGGTCGGCATCGGCGGGGCACTCATCTATGCACTCCAAACCCGCGGGCCGGGCGATGGCGGCGAGGAACTATACTCCACCAACAACCGCCAGACCGCCGATGGCCTCGCAGGCCTGCCCAAGGACTATGCCGGCCCGGTCCTCGGCCCGGCTTTGCCCGGCGATCTCGGCGGCCCCATCCTGAGCGCGCAGAACGCCGGCCAACCGGTCGTGTCGCCCGTCGTGCCGACACCCGGCGTCGACGAGGCAGAACAGCGCCGCCGCGCCGAGGAAGAAGCCGCGCGCCTCAGCACCGTCTTCTTCCAGTCCCGTCAGGGATCGACCGCCCCGGCGACAGCGGGCGCGATGCCGGGCCTCGATCTCGGCGGTGCGGGTGGACAAGCCTCAACCGCGCAGGACAAGCAGCTCGCCTTCCTCAACGCGGCGGCCGACCGGCGCACGGTCACGCCCGATCGCGTGACGCCGCCGGCGTCGCCCTTCGTGCTTCAGGCCGGCGCGGTGATTTCAGCCGCGCTCATCACCGGCATCCGTTCCGACCTTCCCGGCCAGATCACCGCGCAGGTCACGGAGAATATCTACGATAGCCCTACGGGCCGCATCCTCCTCGTGCCGCAGGGCACGCGGCTCATCGGCCAATATGACAACAGCGTCCAGTTCGGGCAGCGCCGTGTCTTGCTGGTCTGGAACCGCCTCATCATGCCGAACGGCCGCTCTATCGTTCTCGAGCGCCAGCCGGGCGCCGACACGCAAGGCTATGCCGGTCTTGAGGATGGCGTCGATTACCACTGGTGGGATCTCGCCAAGGCCGCCGTCCTTTCGACCTTGCTCGGCGTCGGCACGGAACTCGCTACCGACGACAATGATCGCCTCATCGCTGCCATTCGCGGCGGCGCACAGGACACCGTCAATCAGGCGGGGCAACAGGTCGTCCAGCGCCAGTTGCAGGTCGCGCCGACGCTGACCATCCGGCCGGGCTTTCCGGTCAGGGTCATCGTGACCCGCGACATCGTATTCGAGCCCTACAGGAGCTGATCCGTGACCAAACTCAAACTCGGCCCCATCGCCAACGACAAGCCCGTCAGGGTCGCGCTGGAGTTGCCCGCTGCACTCCATCGCGACCTGATCGAATACGGCCGCCTTCTCGCAGAGGGCGGCGCACCGATCGAGCCCGCAAAGCTCATCGTGCCGATGTTGGAACGCTTCATCGCCACCGATCGCGGCTTCGCCAAGGCGCGGCGCACGACGGGCTGACCGCTCAAACCGGCAATGTCCTCCAGGCCATCCAGCGGGCGCGTTAATCGCCGCATTCAGGGCGAAGCCGGCTTGGCTGGGGTGCCGCGCGCGAGTGAGCGTGAATTCGGCACGCTACCGGCCACCGATCTTTCGCCATGGTTCGCCAGACGCCGGGAAAGCAGCCACGTCGCTGCTCCGGCCGCGTTGAAGAAACGAGGTTTGGCATGAACATATCGAATGGCGGGATCGCACGCGGCGGGGATGGACGATGAACCAGCCGCCCCCTCTCAGCAAACGCACCATCCGCAGACACCAGCTTCGCGAGATCGTCCCTCTGGCCGACACCACCATCTACGATATGGAGCAGCGGGGCGACTTCCCGCAACGCTTCTACCTGACGGCCCGAACAGTCGTGTGGGATCTAGCAGAGGTGGAGGCTTGGCTGGATGAACGCCGCCGAGCCTCCAAAGCGAAAACCATCAAGCGGGCGCCGTCCCCTGACGTGGCGCTCCGGAAAACCCGGCCCATCAAAGGTTAGGCTCGGGGACCAGCAGGTCCATTGAGGCCGGATAGAGCGTCGGGGTGTATTTCTGACCGGCCACCCATGCGTCGATGAGTTTGGCCCATTCCTGCATCATATGGCGGCGCTGGTGCTCATACTCCGCCTTGTTGTAGATGCCACGCGACGAACGCCCATCCTCATGCGCCAGGCACTTCTCGATCCAGTCGCTGTTGAACCCCAGCTCGTTGAGCAGTGTCGATCCTGTGCGGCGCAGGTCATGCACCGTGAACGGTTCCAAGGGCAGTCCCGCCTTCTTGGCCTGCTCGACCACCGCATAGGTGACGCGATTGAAGGTCGCGCGCGACATCGGCGCATCCGCGTCGTAGCGCGACGGCAGTAGATATCGCGAATTGCCGGCGCAGGTCTTGAGCGCGATGAGGATGTCGATCGCCTGTTCGCACAGATAGACGTTGTGCGGCTTGGAGCGCTTCATCCGTTCTTTCGGAATCGACCACACCGCATTTTCGAAGTCGATCTCATCCCAGGTCGCGTCCTGCAGCTCGCTCTTGCGAACCATGGTCAGCAGGAACAGCTTCATTCCGAGGCGGATCGTCGGCAGCGTGGCCACATGCTCAAGCTGCCCAAGCATGACCCGGATTTCGGCGGGCGATAGCGAGCGGTCCTTGGGAACGAACGTCGCGATCGAGGAAGGTCCGACTTCATCAGCCGGGTTCGGCACCTTCTCCCCGTGCAGGATCGCGAAGGAATAAACCAGCTTCACGATGTCACGGACATGGACCGCAGTGGCCGGCGCTCCACGGGCCTTCACCTTCGCGCACATCGCCCGGAGATCCTCGGGGCTGATTTCCGTCAGCAGCCGATTGCGAAACGTCGGATGGATATCCCGCTCGTAGATCGTGCGGCGCATCGCGCGGGTGCTTTCGGCCATCCGGTGCTCTTGCAGCCAGCGTTCAGCAAACTCGCCGAAGCTCTTTGCTTCCTTGATGCGACGCTTCTCACGCTGCTTTTCCTGGGCGGGCGACCGCCCTTCCTGAATCGAGCGCTGCGCGTCGATCAGTTTCTCCCGCGCACGCGCCAGAGACAGGCCGGCGGACCCGTACCGACCGAGCGTCAAGGTCTCTCGCCGGCCGTTCATGCGGTAGTCGTACCGGAAGACAACCGACCCCGAGGGCTGGACCACGACGTACATACCGTCACGGTCAGCAATCTTGTATAATTTATCTTTTGGTTTCAGTGCCTTAATGGCGGCGTCAGTAAGCATTGGACCCTCCGAAATCGTTCAAAAAACGCGAGAGAGCCACCAAATATACCGTCAGGCCAAAATCAGCCTCTCTTGACGGCAAATTTCCTTTTATTCTCAATGGAATAATGTCGAAAAAAATACCGTCACAAGCTCTCTTAGCCCTGACGGTATATGCAATCTGACGATGTCACAAGAGTCCCCATACCGTCAGCCATACCGTCGATCGCGAGGCTTGCCCGGCGATAGACGGCGATAGCTTCGGTTTGG
The DNA here is from genome assembly GCF_020883495.1 of Shinella zoogloeoides. Taxonomy (NCBI): domain Bacteria; kingdom Pseudomonadati; phylum Pseudomonadota; class Alphaproteobacteria; order Hyphomicrobiales; family Rhizobiaceae; genus Shinella; species Shinella zoogloeoides. The sequence continues at coordinate 3,950,863 of NZ_CP086610.1, forward strand.
ATTATTGTTTGTTTTCAGTGTATTATGGAGGGTTATAGAGGGCAATCGGCGGCGTTCGGATAGGCCTGAATCATTCCCACTCGATCGTGCCCGGCGGCTTCGACGTCACATCATAGACGACGCGGTTGATGCCGCGGACTTCGTTGATGATGCGGGTGGCGGCGCGGCCGAGGAAGTTCATGTCGTAGTGGTAGAAATCCGCCGTCATGCCGTCGACGGAGGTGACGGCGCGAAGGGCGCAGACGAATTCGTAGGTGCGGCCGTCGCCCATGACGCCGACGGTCTGGACGGGGAGCAGCACGGCGAAGGCCTGCCAGATCTTGTCGTAGAGGCCCGCCTTGCGGATCTCGTCGAGATAGATGGCGTCGGCTTCGCGCAGGATCTCCAGCTTGTCGCGGGTGATGCCGCCCGGGCAGCGGATGGCAAGGCCCGGACCCGGGAAGGGATGGCGGCCGATGAACGAGTCTGGCAGGCCGAGTTCGCGGCCGAGCACGCGCACCTCGTCCTTGAAGAGTTCGCGCAGCGGCTCGACGAGCTTCATGTTCATGCGCTCGGGCAGGCCGCCGACATTGTGGTGCGACTTGATCGTAACCGAGGGGCCGCCGGTGAAGGAAACGCTTTCGATGACGTCCGGATAGAGCGTGCCCTGGGCGAGGAATTCCGCGCCGCCGAGCTTGCCGGCCTCTTCCTCGAAGACCTCGATGAACAGGCGGCCGATGATCTTGCGCTTGGTCTCCGGGTCGGAAACGCCTTCCAGCTCGCCGACGAAGCGGTCGACGGCGTCGACATGGATGAGATGCAGGTTGTAGTGCTCGCGGAACATGGCGACGACGTCGGCCGCCTCGTTCTTGCGCATCAGGCCGTGGTCGACGAGGATGCAGGTGAGCTGCGCGCCGACCGCCTCATGGATGAGGAGGGCCGCGACGGAACTGTCGACGCCGCCCGAAAGGGCGCAGATGACGCGCTTGTCGCCGACCTGCTCGCGGATCGCTTCCACCGCGCGGGCGCGGTAGGCGGACATCGACCAGTCGCCCTTGATGCCGGCGATCTTGTGCACGAAGTTGGAGAGCAGCTTCGCGCCGTCCGGCGTGTGCACCACTTCCGGGTGGAACATGGTCGTGTAGTAGCGCTTCGCCTCGTTGACGCAGATGGCGAAGGGGGCGTTTTCCGAAACGCCGATGATCTCGAAGCCTTCAGGTGCGACGGTGACGCGGTCGCCGTGGCTCATCCAGACCGGGTATTTGTTGCCCACTTCCCAGAAGCCTTCGAAGAGCGGGCTCTCCTTCAGGATTTCCACATCGGCACGGCCGAATTCGCGGGCATGGCCACCCTCGACGGTGCCGCCGAGCTGGGTGGCGAGCGTCTGCTGGCCGTAGCAGATGCCGAGGATCGGCAGGCCGGAATCGAAGACGATCTGCGGTGCGCGGGGGCTGCCCTGATCGAGGACCGAGGCGGGGCCGCCGGAAAAGATGATCGCCTTCGGCTTCATGCGGTGGAAGGCTTCTTCCGCCGACTGGAAGGGGATGATCTCGCAATAGACGCCTGCTTCGCGCACGCGCCGCCCGATGAGCTGGGTCACCTGGCTGCCGAAATCGATGATGAGAACGCTGTCGGGATGAGCTGTCTGGGTCATGGCGAGCCTTTAAAGAATATCCGCGCGGCGCGCAACGGGGGAAAGCCGGATTTTCAGCCGTTGCGAACCACGGTCCCGCTGGCGATGGCCGCCTCCAGGAGATCGACGGCGGCGGCGAGCTTTTCGTCGATCACATGCAGGTATTCCGTCCAGTCGCCGATATGGGTGAGCTCGGCCTTGCCGTCGGAAATGCCGCGAAGGCCGATGAGCGGGACGTTGAAGGCCTGGCAGGCGCGCAGCTCCGCATAGGTCTCCATCTCCACCATGTCGGCGTCGATATCGGCATAGGCCGCGCCGGAGACGATGTTGGCGCCCGTCGAGAGCCGCGCCGCCGGAATGCCGGGAATGGTGAAGGGCAGGGCGACTTCCACGGGCAGGTCGAGGAAGGGCGTCGCGCCCTTGGTGAAGCCGAGGGGCGAGGCGTCCATGTCGCGATAGGAGACCGATGTCGCCTGGTAAATGGCGGTCTGCTCCAGCGTGGCGGAGCCGGCCGAGCCGAGCGAGACGACGTAATCGGGAAGGTTCCCTCCCGCTTCCAGATGGCAGAGGGCGAGCGTCAGTTGCACGGCGGCCTCGACCGGGCCGACGCCCGTCATGAAGGGCGCGATGCGGGCTTTCAGGTGCGGGCCGTATTCGGCATCGGCGGCCATGACATAGAGGATGCGCTTGTCCGCGACGGTCTTGAGGGTAAAGCTCATTCGGCGATGTCCTCGCGGCCGCGCACGACCATCATCGTGCCGGTCATGGAGGCGATCAGCTTGGCGGGGCCGTCGGAGATGGCATAGCCGCGCCCGTCGGCAACGATGATGTTGCTGCCGGGCTTGGTGACCTCGCCGCGGAAGAGGAAGCGCTCGCCGCGCCCCGGCGACATGAGGTTCACCTTGAACTCGATGGTGAGGATCGAGGCATCCGCATCGATGACGGAATAGGCGGCATAGCCGCAAGCTGTGTCCAGCGCGGCGGAGATGACGCCGGCATGCAGGAAACCGTGCTGCTGCGTCAGCTTGTCGTCGAAGGGCAGCTCGATTTCCACCGTGCCGTGGGAGACGCGGGTCAGTTCCGCGCCGATGAGCCGCATGGCGGCCTGCCGCTCGAAGCTCCTTGCGATGCGGCCGGCGAAATCCGCCGAGGGAATGCCTGTCATGATGTGCCCGTGTCCCAGCCCTGTTTCGGCGGAGGTTTGCACGGCGCATGCTGCACTGCAAGCGTCCCCGTCAGTTCAGGGCGATAATCGCCCCGTTGAGCGCGGTCGCGAAGGCGACCCAGGCGAGATAGGGCAGGAAGAGCAGCGCCGCCGCCCGGTCCTGCCGCCGGGACGCGGCGATGAAGCCTATCACGCAGACGAGGAGGGCAAGGATGACGATCAGCGCGGAAGTGGGGTCCTTCAGGCCGAAGAAGACTGGCGACCAGGCGAAGTTGAAGACGAGCTGGGCGAACCACAGCCGCATCGCCATGGAATGGCGCAGGGTGAGCCATGTCCGGGCGCCGACCACGCCGATGAGGACGTAGAGGAGGCTCCAGACCGGCGCGAAGACCCAGTTCGGTGGGTTGAACGAGGGTTTTGCCAGCGATTGATACCAGTCGCCGGGCATGTTGCCGGCGCCGATCAGCAGGCCGCCGCCGAGAACGAGGATGATGAAGGTGAGATAGACGAGGGGCTTGTTGCTCATGCCGGGGAGGTAGCGCACCCCGGCGCGTCGTCCAGAGGTGAAAATCAGCGGGGTCTCAGGCTGGCAATGTGCTGGTCCCAGGCGACGTCTTCGCGCCGGCCGGCAAAGCGTCCGTCATAGGAGGAGACGGCAAAGCCGTTTGGCGCTGCGGCGATGCCCGCGGCATCCGCGACGGTTTCTTCCCTGAGGACGCGGCCGGTCCGGGCGTCGAGCATGACGAAGCGTCCGCCGTTCGGCGAGGTGAGGCCGACGAGGCCTTCGCGCCGGTTCACCGCGATGGCGCCGACATAGTTGGCAAGGCCGATGGTCGTCTCTTCGGGCAGCGAGAGGAAGGTGAGGTCCTCGCCCTTACTGAGCCGGCCGACGAGCGGCGGCAGGTCGTTGCGCGGGCCTTCATACTGGCAGGCGAACCAGATGCGGCCCTTCTCGTCGAGATCGACATGGCGGGTGGAGAGCTGGCGCAGTTTTTCCGGCAGCGCATGCCGCTCGATGAGTGCGCCGGTCGCCGCGTCGATCAGGGCGAGCGAGGGTTCCATATGGTCGAGGTTCAGCTTGGTGCGCCCGAAATCCGGGTGGGTCTCGATGCCGCCATTGGCGGCGATCAGCAGACTGCCGTCGTCGCTGACGGAGAGATCGTGCGTGCCGATACCGAAGGTCGAATATTCGCCGATGCGGCGGTAGCCGTCGCGGGCGTCGTAGAGGCCGATGACGCCCCTGTTGGCGTCGAAATCGTTCTCGCTGGCGTAGAGGATCCTACCGTCCGGCGCAAAGCAGCCGTGGCCGAAGAAATGCCGGTCCTCGGCGGCAGCGATGGTGACGGGCGCGGCTTTGCCGGAACGGTCGATCACCAGCGCGAAGGTGCCGGGACGGCGGGCGAAGGCGACGAGGTGGTTCGTGATGGGAGAAAAGGCCATGCCGTGGCTGCGGGCCGGCAGCGGCGTGCGGTCGATGATCCTTCCGTCTTCGGCGAGGACCGCGATGCCGAAGCTGCCGTCCGGCTCCCGGTAGCCGGAGGCGAAGACGGCGTCGGTGCGCGACAGCGCGAAGGCCGGGCGGGCGGCAAGCGACGCCGCCCAGGCCGTGCCCGCCATGCGCAGGAAGGCGCGGCGGTCGAGGGACGCGCTGGGCCGGGCCGTCATCAGTCGCCGTCCGCGAAGGAGAAGCCGGCGCCAAGGCCCATGGCGCCGCCATATTCGCCGTTGAGGCGCAGGATCAGGTCGCGCGTGTTGACGAGCAGGAAGGCGATCTTCTGCTGTTCCTCGGGTGTCGTGACGGCCTTTTCGATATCGGTGTCGACGGTGGGAGTGACGCGTTGCAGAGATTTCAGCACGAAATCGATATTGCCGCCGATGGAGGCGAAGTTCGGATCGATGAGGCCGATCATGCCGGATTTGTCGAAGAGCGTGCGCAGGCCCTCGATATTGGCGTCGATCGAGATCCAGGTGTTACCCGAGCGCCAGAACACCGCCGATTTCGGCCGCGCCGTGCCGCCGTGGCGGTAGAAGGTCTCGATGCGCTGGTCGCGGACCGCTTCCGCGCCGTGGACGAGAATGCCGAGAAGGGCGGTAACGGCTTCCTTGCCGGTGCGGAAGACCGGGTTCTGCGGGCCGGGATGTTTCCAGTCATGCTGCACGCCGTCCGGCGCGTCCCAGGCGGCGGCGAGCGCGACCGCCGTGCTGTGGATATGGGCGGCGACGGCGGCGGCGTAGCGGCAGCGGAAGCTGTCCGGCTTTTCCATCAGCGTTTCGGAGCCGGTGCCGTAGAGCGCGAATTCGAGCGCGCCAAAACCCTGGATGGCGACGCTCTTGCCGCCCATGGTCGCGGCGTCGGTATCGGCCTCTTCCTGCTTTTGCAGCAGCGCCTGCACCTGCTTCAGGCCGGTGCCCTTGCGGTCGGGGTAGAAGAGGATGCGTTCGAAGCGGTTGTCGTCGAGGACCGGGCCGACGCGCACGATCTCGATGCGGCCCCAGTCGGCGACGGCCTGCCGGAAGGCCTCGTCCACCGCCTTGCGGGAGGCTTCGGACGGGGCCTTGCAGAAGGCGGCGGTCGCATCGGCGAGCGTGCCGGCGGAAGCCTCGAAGGCGCGGTAGCCGGGGCGGATGACCTCATCGACGGCGCGCGTCATCACGTCGACGACGCTTGCGTCGGTGAGACTGGGCGGTACGGGCACCGAGCCTTCCTGTGCCAGCGCCGGCGGGGCGGCGGAAAGGAGAAGGCTTACCGCAAGAAGCGCGGGAAGCCGCAGGAGGGGAAGGCGCCGGGTGGTCATCAGAGGCTCTCCAGGAAGGTCAGAAGGGCGTCGCGGTCGTGTTTTTCCAGCGCGGCGAAGCGGTCGCGCGCCGCCTTGGCCTCGCCGCCGTGCCAGAGGATGGCCTCGGTGAGGTTGCGGGCGCGGCCGTCATGCAGGAAGAACGTATGGCCGTTGACGGTTTTTGTAAGGCCGATACCCCAGAGCGGCGGCGTGCGCCACTCCCGGCCGCTCGCGACCCCGACGGCCTGTCCGTCGGCAAGGCCTTCGCCCATGTCGTGCAGCAGGAAATCGGAATAGGGCCAGATGAGCTGGAAGGCATGCGCCTTGTTTTCGGCATCGCGCCGGGTCACGAATTTCGGTTGATGGCAGGAAGCGCAGCCCGTCTCGTAGAAGACGCGCTTGCCGGCCAGCGTCCCGGCAAAGCTCGCCTTGCGCCGCGCGGGCACGGCAAGGTTTTCCGCGTAGAAGGTTACGAGGTCCATGACGGGCGGCGGCGCTTCGGCATCGCCGAGCCGTTCCTGAACGCCGTCCGGGCGTTCGAGGCAGGCGGTTTGAGCGGGCGTGCAATCACCCTGATGCAGCGGCACTTCGGGCGTGGAAATGCCGATGTCGAAGGCGAAGGCCTCGGCGCTCTGCTGGCGCACGGTCGCCGACTGCGCCTTCCAGCCGAAGCGGCCGAGCGCCTGCCTGCCGGTCTTCGGATCGATGGCGACGGCGGCCTTGCCGCTGATGCCGTCGCCGTTGGCGTCGTCGGGGTCGGCCAGCGCAAGGATATCCGCCTCGTGGATCGCCTGGATGAGGCCAAGGCCGAGCATCGGCTGGGTGACGCGCGGCGAAAGGGTCGTCGTCGGGTCGAGGTCGCCATAGGCGAGGTTCGCCACGGAATAGGCCGGGCGGCGCAGGTGGACGACCTCGCCGCCGGCCAGTGTCACCGGCTCCTCGGTATAGTCGATCGCCATGCGCCCCTCGGCCTTGAGGCCGGGAACGCCGCGGTCCTGAAGCTGGCGGCCGTAGACCGGGTCCGGCAGGCTCATTTCGGAAAAGTTCTTCAGGGCTGCCTCGTCGTCCGGCGTCTTCGCGGCGCGGGCAAGGCGCAGGAACATCGAGGTCGCGTCCTGCGCGCCCTCCGGCGGATGGCCGCGGCCGTCCTTGATGTGACAGGTCTGGCAGGAGCGGGCGTTGTAGAGCGGGCCGAGGCCGTCGGAGGCCTGCGTGGAGGAGGGGGAGGAGACCCAGAGCTTCTGGAACAGCGCGTTCCCGAGCTTGAACGTCTCCCGTTCCTCGAAGGTGATGTTTTCGGAAAAATGGGAAAAGCTGTCGATGTCGATTTTCGCGAGCGACGTCGCCGCGCCGCCGGACATCGCCTCGTATTGCTCCGCCCTGGAGAAGTCCGTCGCCAGCGCGGTGACGGCCGCAACACGCTTGCGGTCCTTCGCGGAGAGATCGTCCCGTTCCAGCCCGGCGGAATGGGCATGGCCGAGAACGAAAACGCCCGCCGCGACGGTGAACGCGGTCGAAACCGCGAGCAGACGACGGGCAGGGCGTTCTGTCATATAGGGATCGGGCCGCCGTCCCGAAGGGAGGCGGCCCGCCTTCCTGCTTATTTGAAGACGGCGCTAGGATTATCCAGGCTGTCGGAGCCTTCAAGCTCGATCTTGCCGAGGTCCAGCGACCCGATGACGCGCTCGATGGTCTTGGTCTGGTCGATCAGGCTGTCGATGGCGGCCTGGACGACCTTGTTGCCCTCTTCGTTGCCTTCGCCGATCATCTGGTCATAGGCCTCGCCACCCTCGGCGCGGTCCACCAGCGCCTTGAAGGCCGCATGGCTGGCGTCGAGCTTGCCCTTCAGTTCCGTGTCGAGCGCGGCGTCCTTTTCCGCGACCAGTTCGGAGAGCGACGGGCCGGTCATCTTCGTGCCGTCCGGGCGGGTGTATTCGCCCGTATAGACGGTCTGGATGCCGACGACGTCGTAGTAGTGCGAGTTGTGCGTGTTGTCGGAGAAGCAATCGTGCTCCTCTTCCGGATCGTGCAGCAGCAGGCCGAGCTTCATGCGCTCGCCGGCCAGTTCGCCGTAGGAGAGCGAGCCCATGCCGGTCAGCATGGCGGTGATGCCGGCCTTCGGATCGGCGGTCACGTTCTTGGTGGCGTCGCCATCGGCGGCCCAGGCCTTCACCATCTCCTCGAGATCGGTGACGAGCAGGGACGAGGCGGACTTCAGGTAGGCGGCGCGGCGGTCGCAATTGCCGTTGGTGCAATTGGCCGTATCGTAGTCGCTCGCCTGACGGTTGCCCGCGCCCTTGCCGGTTCCGTTGAGGTCCTGGCCCCAGAGCAGGAATTCGATGGCGTGGTAGCCGGTCGCGACATTCGCCTCGACTTCGCCGGCCTTGTGCAGTTCCTGGAGAACCGCCGGGGTGATCGTCGTGGCGTCGATGGTCTTGCCGCCGATCTCCAGCTTCGGATTGGCGATGACATTGCCGACGAAGAGGGCGTTTTCGTCGCTCTCCGTGCCGTAGCTCGGGTCGACATAGTCGATCAGGCCTTCATCGAGCGGCCAGGCGTTCACCTTGCCTTCCCAGTCGTCGACGATCGGGTTGCCGAAGCGGTAGGCTTCCGTCTGCTGGTAGGGAACGCGGGACTTCAGCCACGCTTCGCGGGCAGCCTTCAGCGTTTCGTCGCTCGGCTTGGCGATGAGGGCGTCGACCGCCGCATCGAGCGCCTTGGCGGCGTCGAGGGCGTCGGAATATTTGGCATGGGCGATCTCGGCATAGTGCTTGACGATCGCAGCCGGATCGGCGGCCGCATGGGCGGAACCGATGGCAAGGCTGGACGCGGCGGCAGCAAGCGCAAAGGCGGCCGCGCGAAGGAAGGAAGTGGTCATGACGTCTCCTGGTGTCCTGTTTGACGTGTCCCCCCGACACCGGGGCAGCGAGAGGACGCTGCCCGGATGGCCCGGCAGGCCGCCGGGCTCGGGATTATTCAGGCCTTGCTGTCATGGACCAAATAAAAACTGGTGTCAAAGTGTATAGTTTAGAACGGTTTCAAGCTGTTGCCGCGCTTTTTGACAAAGCGCAGCCGGATCAGCCCTTGCGGCTCATCGCGCAGAAGAAGAAACCGTCCGTATCCGTGGAGGCGGGCGTCAGCGTGACGGTCCTGCCGTCGCGCGAGCGGGGCTTGGGCTTGTCCGCGCCGAAGAGCCTGCTCCAGGTTTCCGCGACCGGCTGGATTTCGAAATCGGGATTGGCCTTGCAGAAGCCGTGAACCTGCTCCTCGTTCTCCTGCGGCAGGATGGAACAGGTGACATAGAGCAGGAAGCCGCCGGGCCGCACGAAGGCGCTGGCATTGGCGAGCGCTTCCTGCTGCTGGGTCAGGCGTTCCTCAAGATTCTTCTCGGTAAGGCGCCACTTGGTATCCGGCCGGCGGCGCCAGGTGCCGGTGCCGGTGCAGGGGGCGTCGACCAGCACGCGGTCGAAGCGGCCCGAAAGCGGCGAAAGGCTGGAAAGGCTTTCGTGGACCTGCACGTTGCGGGTGCCGGCGCGCTTCAGTCGCTCGATGATCGGGGCGAGGCGCTTGCGGTCCGTGTCATAGGCGTGGACCTGGCCTTTGTTGTTCATCGCCGCCGCCATGGCGAGCGTCTTGCCGCCGCCGCCGGCGCAGAAATCGAGCACCTGTTCGCCCTCCTGCGGCACGACGAGGTCGGCGACGATCTGCGAGCCTTCGTCCTGCACCTCGAACCAGCCTTTCTGGAAGGCGAGGTCGGCGGTGACGTTCGGCAGGCGCGAGGGGCCTTCACCGGCGGGAATGCGGATGCCCTGACGCGCGATGGCGGAGGCGACGGCGGCGTTGCGCTCCAGTGCCTTCAGCACCTTGTCACGGCTTGCTTTCAGCGTGTTGGCGCGCAGGTCCAGCGTCGGCCGGTCGGCGAGCGCCTGCGCTTCTGCAAGCCATGCATCGGAAAAGTTCGTCTCGAAGGCGGGCTGGATCCATTCGGGAATGTCGCCCTGCACATGCGGGGCGGCCTCATCGAGATTACGGGTATGGAAGGCGGCGAGCTTTTCGGCGGAAAGCGCCTGCGGGGCGAAGCGGTCGCCGTCGAATTCGGCGGTGAGGGCTTCCGGGGAAAGGCCCCACTGGCGCAGCAGCACGGCGTAACCGAGGGCGGTCGGGCTGTCGTCATCCATCAGGAAGGCGTGCGACAGCTTCATGCGCAGCGCGTCATAGACGATGTTGCCGATGGCGGCGCGGTCGCCGGAGCCGGCGAACCGATGGGACAGGCCCCAGTCCTTGAGCGCATCGGCGACGGGGCGCCGCCGCGTCTCGATATCCGTCAGAACCTCGATGGCTCCCGAGAGCCGCCCACCCAATCGCATCCGTTTTCTCCGTTTTGCGTCGTGGTAGCGGCGGAATGCGCCGAGAGCAAGCCGGCGCAGTCAGATTTGCTGGAGGCTCAGCCGATGACTTCGTAGCAGATCTTGGCGTGGCCGGAGCGGATCATGCCGATGTTGGAGGCGGCCGCCTTGGACAGGTCGAGCACGCGGCCGCGGACGAACGGGCCGCGATCGTTGATGCGCACCACGACGCTCTTGCCGTTGTTCGCGTTGGTGACCTTCACCTTGGTGCCGAAGCGCAGGCTGCGATGGGCAGCCGTCATGAGGTTCGGATTCATGCGTTCGCCCGAAGCGGTGCGCGAGTGCAGCGCATACCACGAGGCGCGGCCGCAGCCGGCGGCCTGAGCTTCGGAAAATGTAACGAAGGTGGAGGAAAGGGCGACGAGCGAGGCAAGCGCGAGAGTGGAGGACTTGAGCATCATGTATCGGATGACCTTCCGGGAAAGTTGTGAATTTCCGCTGTGCTGGTCGCCCTATGAAGAAGCAAAGATGGCGAAAACGTGCCTCAACCGACCGCAATTGCTGTCGGAGCGCTGCCGGATATACAGTCCATCGCCAGCGATGGATTTTTAATCTTCGTTAATGGGTCCGAAAAGAATCTTGCGAATCAGTGACTAAACTGGATCGACTTCAAAGCTGGAATGGTCGTGCGACGTTCCTGCAAATTTTCGGAAAAAACTTTCAATATTAGCAATTTCTACGCAGTAATTCGGCGGCAAAAATGAGGCAGATAAATTATAGGTTGCGTTAAATCGCAAAAACGGGGCCGGCCGGCCCCGCCCCTCAGCCTCGCCAACGGCCCGAGGAATGGAGTTCTTCAAGCGATTGGCGATAGTTCGGGAAGCGGAATGCGAAGCCCGCGGCCTTCAGTTTCGCGTTCGAGACGCGCTTGTTCTCTCCATAGAAAGACCGCGCCATGGGAGAAAGTTCCGCCGTCTCGAAAGGAATGTCGGGCGGGGTCGGCAGGTCCATCAGCCGGGCGGCTTCCGCCACCACGTCCTGCGGCGGGCCGGGTTCGTCGTCGGTGATGTTCCAGACGCCGCCAAGACCGCTTTCGGCGAGGAAGAGCGCGGAGCGGCCGATATCCTCGACGCGGATGCGGTTGAACACCTGATCCTTCTTGATGAGCCGGCGGGCGGTGCCCTCTTCCATGTTGCGCAGCGCGTTGCGGCCCGGCCCGTAGATGCCGGCAAGGCGCAGCACGGCGACGGGCAGGCCGGACGCCTTGCCGAAGCCGAGCCAATGGTCCTCCGCTTCCACCCGTTCGACGGAGCGGGTGGAAACCGGGTTCAGCACCGTCTCCTCATTCACCCAGCCGCCCTTGTGGTCGCCATAGACGCCGACCGTGGAGAGATAGCCGGCCCATTCGAGCTTCGGCATCAAGACGGAGAGAGCGGCCATGCCGGGCCGGAACAGCGGGTCGCCGTCCCTGCCGGGGGCGATGGACTGCACGATATGGGTGGCACGCGCCATGGCGGCGGCAAGGGCTTCGGAGATGGCGCCGCCATCATAGATGATGGGTTCGATACCGCGTTCGCGCAGGCTCGCTGCCTTTTCCTCCGACCGCGTCGTGCCGGAAACCGTGAAGCCGGCCTCCCGGAAGACATCGCCGATGGCCTTGCCGGAAAAGCCGGCGCCGAGGATCAGGAGGTGCTTGCTCATCGCTCTGTCTTCGCTCTTTCATATTCCGCGCGCACGTCCTCGTCCGCGTCGTCCGTCCTTCCTGCCGCAAATTGGCGGAATTCGGAAGCCGTCATCAGGCGGGAGAGCGCCCATGCGGCCATGCCGCGCACCACGGGCGCGATATCGTCGGCAAGGCGGGTGCAGGTCTCCATGAGGCCCCGGTCGCCGGAATTGCCGGCAGCGATGAGCACATTGCGCACGAAGCGGTCCCGGCCGATGCGCTTGACGGGCGAGCCGGAGAAGTGGGCGCGGAAACCGGGATCGTCGAGCGTGAGCAGGTCGGCGATGGCGGGCGCTTTCAGTTCCTCGCGCGCGACGAGTTTCATTTCGGAGGCCGCGGCGGCGAACTTGTTCCAGGGGCAGGCGGCAAGGCAATCGTCGCAGCCATAGATGCGGTTGCCGATCTTCTCGCGCAGGCTAGGATCGATCGGGCCCTTGTGCTCGATGGTGAGGTAGGAGATGCAGCGCCGCGCATCGATCTTGTAGGGCGCAGGAAAGGCGTCGGTCGGGCAGGCGTCGAGGCAGGCGCGGCAGGAGCCGCAATGGTCGCGCTCCGGCTCGTCGCGGATGAGATCGGCCGTGGTGAAGAGGCTGCCGAGGAAGAGCCAGGAACCATGCGTGCGGCTGACGAGATTGGTGTGTCTGCCCTGCCAGCCGAGGCCGGCGGCGGCGGCAAGCGGTTTTTCCATGACGGGGGCGGTATCGACGAAGACCTTCACATCCGCCCCGCCGCGCGCGGCAAAGCGCGTCGCCACTTCCTTCAGCCTGCCCTTGATGATGTCGTGATAGTCGCGGTTCTGCGCATAGACGGAGATCGCCGCACGATCCGGCATGGCGAGAACGGCGCGCGGATCGTGCTCCGGGCCGTAGTTCATGGCGAAGACGACGATGGAGCGTACCTCGCTCCACAGCACGCGCGGATCGGCGCGCCGTGCCTCGGTCTCGGCCATCCAGTCCATCGTGCCGTGATAGCCGGCGGCGAGGAAGTCAGCGAGCCTTGCCGGGGCCTGCGGAATGGAATCCGGCCCCGTGATGCGACAGAGGTCGAACCCCTTGTCGGCGGCCTCGGCCTTCAGGAAATCCGTCAGGCGGCGGCGTTGCCTGTCGTCGCCCGACATGGTCCCGTCCTCAGAAATCGAGGTCCGCGTAGTGCGAGACCGGCGTGACGCCGCGCACGCGCTCGGCCAGCAGCGGACGGAAGGAGGGGCGCGATTTCAGCCGCTGATACCATTCCTTGGCCTGCGGGGCCTCCGCCCAGTTGATCTCGCCCATATAGTCGAGGACCGAAAGACAGGCCGCGGCGGCAAGGTCGGCATAGCTCAGCCGGTCGCCGGCAAGATAGGTGCGCGAGCCGGCAAGCCAGGAGAGATACTTCATGTGTTGACGGATATTGGCGCGCGAATTGCGCAGGATCTTGCTGTCTGGCGGGCCGCCGCCCTGATCCGAGGTCATCTGAAGCTTGAAGATGCGCTCGCGCACCAGCGGGCGCGTCACGTCCTGCTCCATCTTCTGCAGGAACCATTCCGTCAGGCGGCGGATTTCCGCGCGCTGGAACGGGTCTTCGGCCAGCAGTCGCCGGTCGCGCTTCAAGACGCCATGGGTCTCGTCGAGATATTCGGAGATGATGCTCGCGCCGCACAGCGCCCGCATGCTGTCATCGACATAGACGGGCAGCGTGCCGGCCGGGTTGAGCGCCAGGAAGTCGCGGCGGTTCTCCCAGGGCTGTTCTTCGGCAAGCTCCGTCTGGAACCCGTATTCGGCCAGAATCAGCCGGACGAAGCGGGAGGCGGCGGACATCGGGTGATGATAGAGTGTGGGCATGAACGCTGCTTTTCGACTGACAGGCGGAAAGGGATTGCCGGGCCGGCCGCCTCATGCGGAACTGATTTGGCCAAGGCTGATTTGACGAACCTATAGAAATTTGGTGGTACAAACACAAGCGAATCGGGCTTTTTGCCGTATGCCCGCATTCGCGATGTGCCTTTCCTTCTCTTTTCCCCCAGGAACCCTCCATGGCAGACCAGTCCATCGTCAGCGCCCTCATCCTCGGTCTAATCGAGGGCCTGACCGAATTCATCCCGGTATCCTCCACCGGCCATATCCTGCTTGCCGGGCATTTCCTCGGCTTCAAATCGCCGGGCAATACCTTCGCGGTCCTGATCCAGCTCGGCGCGATCCTCGCGATCCTGTCGGTCTATGCCGCAAAGCTGCTGCGTATCGCCTTCGCGCTGCCCTCCAGCCCGGAGGCGCGCCGCTTCGTGATCAGCGTTCTCATCGCCTTCCTGCCGGCGGCCGTCATCGGCGCGCTGGCGCATGATTTCATCAAGACCGTGCTCTTCGAGACGCCGATGCTGATCTGCATCGTGCTGATCGTCGGCGGCGTCATCCTCTATGTCATCGACCGCCTGCCGCTTCAGCCGCGTTATACGGATGCGATGAAATACCCGCCGTCGCTCGCCTTCAAGATCGGCCTTTGCCAGTGCCTCGCCATGATTCCCGGCACCTCGCGCTCGGGTGCGACGATTGCCGGCGCGCTGCTGATGGGCACGGACAAGCGTTCGGCGGCGGAATTCTCGTTCTTCCTGGCGATGCCCACCATGGTCGGCGCCTTCGCGCTCGATCTCTACAAGAACCGCGATGCGCTTTCGTCGGACGACCTTCTGGTCATCGGTGTCGGCTTCATCGCCGCCTTCATCGCGGGTCTCTTCGTCGTGCGTTCGCTGCTCGACTTCGTGTCGCGTCGTGGTTTTACGCTCTTCGCCATCTGGCGAATCGTCGTCGGCACGCTGGGCCTGATCGCCCTTCTGATCTGGGGTTGAAAGGCCGGCTGCGGCCGGCCCGTCAGGGTCGGCCGGGGCTTACTCGACCGATGCGGTCGTGCAGGGATCGACGCCGTAAGCCGGCGAGCAGCCGTGCTTGCTGGCGGAGACCGTCGAGGGGGCGGCAAAGGATCCGATCACGATGATCAGAGCCGAAAATCCGAAGAAGATTGCAATTGCCTTGCCCATTTGCGCCGAAAGCCTCTCAAAGTGCTGAAATGCGCCGCTTCTGTCTCTTGTGCATGACGCGGCGCGGGCGGTGTTTATTCTCTGACCCGGTGACAATCAATATCGTGACATGCTGAATCGCGCGTAAATGCCGCAACGCTTTTTTTAAGCGCTGCATAAGTGCAACAGCGTAGCCAAAGCGCTTTTGGAAAAACGAACCGGCCGCCGCGGGATTGCCCCAGCGACGGCCGGTTTCGATGCCGTGAAAAAGATCAGGCCGTGCGGTCGATCTTGGTGAACTGGCCCTGCGGGCGGTAGCGCACGAGATAGCTCGGCAGGATCGCCTCGACGAGGACCGGTTCGATGCCGAGACCCTCCAGCGTGCGGCCTTCCTTGCGGGCGTCTTCGGAGACAACGTTGTCCGAGCGCAGCAGCTTGACCTGGTCGGAGGTCAGCGGCGGCTTGACGAAGGGGATGAGCGAGGCGACGGAACCCATCAGCGAGGCGATGCCGAAGGGCAGCGAGACGAGCGGGTTCTTGCGGTCGACGACGCGCAGCATGGTCTCCAGACACTGGCGGAAGGTCAGCACTTCCGGGCCGCCGAGTTCGTAGACGCGGCCGCGCTCCAGCGCGCCGTCCACCGAACGGGCGACGGCTTCGGCGACGTCGTTGACATAGACCGGCTGGAACTTCGTGTGGCCGCCGCCGATCAGCGGCAGGACCGGCGCATAGCGGGCCATGGTGGCGAACTTGTTGAAGAAACCGTCTTCCGGGCCGAAGACGATGGACGGGCGCAGGATGACGGCGTCCGGCACCGCGCGCAGCACGGCGGCTTCGCCGCGCGCCTTGGTGCGGGCATAGGCCGAGGCGGAATTCTCATCCGCGCCGATGGCCGAGATGTGGGTCAGCGGTGCGCCGATGGCACGGGCGGCTTCGGCAACGGCGCGGGCGCCGAAATCCTGTACGGCGTCGAAGGTGTTGCGACCGGTCTCGAAGAGGATGCCGACGCAGTTGATGACATGGTCGGAGCCTTCGACAGCGCGATCGACCGACTGGCGGTAGCGCAGGTTCGCCTGGACGAAGGAAATCTGGCCGACGCCGCCGATCGGCTGCAGGAAGCCGGCGAGATCCGGGCGGCGAACGGCGACGCGGATGCGGTAGCCGCGGCGCGCCAGGGCACGCACCACATGACGCCCGACGAAGCCCGAACCACCGAAGACGGTGACGAGCGGCGGAAGGTTGGACAAGGTCATGAGGCTGCTCCTGAAGACTAGGATAGGTAGGTGTGGCCTACATAGCCCAAACAACCGGCAAGGTGAAGCGCGGCGAAGCGTCTCTCATGCCGCTTTTGCAAGGGCTTGCGGCTTTGCGGTCAAAGGCCTTCGACGACCACCATTTCGGCGTCCGCCACCTCATGGCGAATGGCGGCGGCGATCTGGTATTCCGGCGAGTTGTAACAGTCGACGGCGGCCTGGAGCGAGGGGAACTCGATGATCACGTTGCGGGCGCGCACGCGCCCCTCGAGCTGCGCGAAGGCCCCGCCGCGGGCGATGAAATTCGCGCCGTATTTCTCGAAGGCCGGCTTGGCGGCGGCGACGTAATCCTTGTAGCGCTCGGGGTCGCGCACATCGACCTGTGCAATCCAGTAGCCCTTGGGCATGTCTTTCTCCCTCTTTAAGCTGTGAGCGCGCCGTCCATCTCGGAAAGGATCGCCCTGGCGGCGGCGAGCGGATCGGCGGCCTTGACGATGGGGCGGGCAACGACGAGGTGGCTGGAGCCAGCCTTCAGCGCATCGGCCGGCGTCATCACGCGCTTCTGGTCGCCCGCATCCGAGCCGACCGGGCGGATGCCGGGCGTGACGATGGCCATGTCGGGGCCGAGAATCTTGCGCACGGCGCTCGCCTCTTCCGCCGAGCAGACGACGCCGCCCATGCCGGCGATGCGGGCCTGTTCGGCGCGGCGCAGCACCAGCGTATGCGGGTCGTATTCATAACCGGCGTCGATGACGTCCTTGGCGTCCATGGAGGTCAGCACCGTGACGCCGAGAAGGCAGAGGTCCGAGCCCTTGGCGGCGGAGACGGCGGCGGCCATCGCCTTCGGATAGGCGTGCAGCGTCAGCATGGACATGCCCATCTTGACGATGTTCTCGACGCCCTTGGCCACCGTGTTGTCGATGTCCAGCAGCTTCATGTCGAGGAAGACCTTCTTGCCGTCCTTGGCAAGGTCGCGGGCAAATTCCAGCCCGCCGGCAAAGACGAGCTGGTAGCCGATCTTGTAGAAGAGCGCGGTGCTGCCGAGCGTCCGGACCACCTTTTCCGCCTCCGCGATGGTCGGTACATCGAGGCCAACGATCAGGCGGTCGCGCGCGGACATGGTCACATCCCTTTCCAAGATTTCCTTGCCGTCCAGTCGCATGAGACGCGACGGTCCGCAAGACGGAAAGCGAAAAGATCGCCGCCGCTCAATGCGTGCGGCGGTAGGTCCAGAGCTGGGCCGGCGGGATGTTGCGCACGATGAAATCGAGATGGCTGATCTGGTAGCGATCCGGCATGGCGACGACGGGGGAGAGCGGGCCATAGGAGATCTGCACGACCGGGCGGCCGACGGGGATGCGGGAAAGCAAGTCCTCGATCAGCGAGACGCGCTGGTGCATGGGGAAGTTCAGCAGCGGCACGGCGGAGATGACGCTGTCGAAGGTGGCGCCGCTGAGGTCGCCCAGCGTCTTGTCGAGGTTGAAGGCGTCGCCGTTGATGAAGTTGACGCCGTGGAAGCGCTCGACGAGGTGATTGTAGAAATCCGTCGAAAATTCCACCGAGGTCAGCTTTTCAGGCGCAAGGCCGGTCTGAAGGATCGCCTTGGTGATGACGCCGGTGCCCGGGCCAAGCTCGAGGACGGGCAGGCCGGAGGCCGGGTTGACGACGCTCGCCATGCGGCGCGCGGTGACGGAGGAGGTGGGGATGATGGAGCCGACGGCCCGCGTGTTGCTCATCCAGCCCTTGAAGAAGCGGATCTCGTCGTCGAACTTCTTGCCCAGCCGTTCCTTCACCTTCACACGCAACGTCATGCCATCCCCCTTCATGGTCGCTTCCTCGGCCGGCGACGGGTGTCATGCCCGTCCGCGTTGTTCGGCGCTTGCGAATATGTGACGCGGTTTGCGTCAAAAACAAGTCTGATTGCGTCGCCGCCGGCAAGTTTCTCGCGCGCGGCATCGCTTCCTGCAAAAGAACCCGCCGGGCGGCCGGCGGGTTCCTCAAGGGTTTCCCGATGCCGCGGAGGCGCGTTTACACGCGCATCGGCATGAGCACGTAGAGCGCATCGTCGCCGGCAAGGTCGCGCACCAGCGTCGGCGAGCCCGGATCGGCCAGCATGAAGACGGCTTCCGTGCCGGAAAGCTGCGCGGTGATGTCGAGCAGGTATTTCGCGTTGAAGCCGATTTCGAGCGGGTCGTTCTCGTAGCCGACCGCCAGCTCTTCCGTCGCGCTGCCCGAATCCGGGTTGTTGACGGTGAGCGTCAACTGGCCCTCGGTCAGCGCCAGCTTCACGGCACGGCCGCGCTCGGAGGAAATGGTGGAAACGCGGTCGACGGCCTGGGCGAAGGACTGGCAGTCGATCTTCAGTTCCTTGTCGTTGCCCGCCGGGATCACGCGCTGGTAATCGGGGAAGGTGCCGTCGATCAGCTTGGAGGTCAGCACGATGGAGCCGATGGTGAAGCGGATCTTGGCGTCCGACACTTCGACGGTGACGACGAGATCCGGATTGTCCACCAGCTTCTGCAATTCGCCGACCGTCTTGCGCGGGATGATAATGCCCGGCATGCCTTCCGAGCCCGACGGGGCCTCGACGTCGGCGCGGGCGAGGCGGTGACCGTCGGTCGCGACGGCGCGCAGCTTCAGGGCGCCCTTGCTCTCGATCGTGTGGATGAAGATGCCGTTGAGGTAGTAGCGGGTCTCCTCGGTCGAGATCGCGAACTGGGTGCGATCGATCAGCATCTTGAGGTCCGTCGCCTTGAGGCGGAACGTGTGCGAGAAGCTGCCGGCGGTGAGGTCCGGGAAGTCGGATTGCGGCAGGCATTGCAGCGAGAATTTCGAGCGGCCCGAGGCAACCGTCATCGACGCGCCGTCGGCGCTCGTCGCCAGCAGCACTTCCGAACCGTCGGAGAGCTTGCGCACGATGTCGTAGAGGAGATGGGCGGGAACGGTCGTCGCGCCGGCCTGCTCGACCTGCGCGGGCGTCGCCTCGGTGATTTCGAGGTCGAGGTCGGTCGCCTTCATGTCGAGGCTCGCGCCATCGGCCCGCAGCAGCACGTTCGAGAGGATCGGGATCGTGTTGCGCCGTTCGACCACGCGATGGACGTGGTTCAGCGACTTCAGAAGATTGGACCGCTCGAGAGTAATGCGCATGGAACTTACCGCTTTCGACCGCTAGCACGCCGGAAGCCGGCGCGGCATTGCCTTGAAGGTCCGGCAGGCGCCGGAAGATGTGGACGGGCAAAATGGCAGAAGTTCCAGCAGGATTGCAAGTGCTAACGGCGCGGGATGCACGATAGTCGGCCGCCGGACCTTGCGAGGCCATCCGCGCTCGCCCATAAGGAGGGAAAAGTGCGGCCATTCGTGGCCGGAAAGGGACTGACGATGCGGGATGAAGGCGTGGCAAGCGGGGCAGGGGACGGCGCAAAAAGCTTCCGCCTCCACAATGCCGTTATCCCCGCCCGGCCGCTGGAACCGGCGCTCTATCTCGTCGCCACGCCCATCGGCAATCTCTCCGACATCACGCTGCGCGCGCTGGAAACCCTGGCCGGCGCCGATGTGCTCGCCTGCGAGGACACGCGCGTCACCCGCGTGCTGCTCGACCGCTACGGCATCGTCAACCGACCCTATGCCTATCACGAGCACAATGCGGACGAGGCCGGTCCCCGTCTCATCGCCGCGCTCGAAGCCGGCAAGTCCGTCGCCCTAGTCTCCGATGCCGGCACGCCGCTCGTCTCCGATCCCGGCTATCGCCTCGCGCTGCTCGCCATCGCCGCCGGCCTCCGCGTCGTGCCGGTTCCCGGCGCGTCCGCCCCGCTCGCCGCGCTCGTCGGCTCGGGCCTGCCGAACGACGCCTTCTTCTTCGCCGGCTTCCTGCCCTCCAAGGACAAGGCCCGGCGCGACCGCCTCGCGGAACTGGCGAATGTCCCGGCGACGCTGCTCTTCTTCGAGTCGCCGCACCGTATCGCCGCGACGGTCACGGCTGCCGCCGATGTGCTTGGCGAGGCGCGCGCGGCCTGCGTCTGCCGCGAGTTGACGAAAACCTTCGAGGAGTTCCGCCGCGGCACGCTCGGCGAACTTGCCGCTCATTACGGCGACGGGGCGTCGGTGAAGGGCGAGATCGTCTTCGTCATCGGCCCGCCGGGAGAGGCGCCCGCGCCCGAGGCGGAAGATGTGGACCGGCTGCTTTCCATGCTCGCCAGGGACATGTCGACCGGCAAGGCGGCGACCGAGGCCGCCCGCCAGACCGGCCTGCCGCGCAAGGACCTCTACCAGCGCCTCCTCGACCTGAAGGACGCCGATGCGGGATAGGCCGGCGGACCCGAACCGGCTCAGGGCCTTCCGCCGGGGATATGTCTCCGAATATCTCGCCGCGCTCTATCTCCTCGCCAGGGGCTACCGCATCCGCGCCATCCGCTACCGCACGAAGCTGGGCGAGATCGACATCGTCGCCCGGCGCGGCGATCTCGTCGCCTTCGTCGAGGTGAAGGCGCGCCGCGACGTGGACAGCGCCGTCTTCGCCGTCACCGGAACCGCCGAGCGGCGCATCCGCGCGGCAAGCGAAATCTGGCTCTCCCGCCAGCCCGACGCCCACCGCCTGTCGGCGCGCTACGATATCGTCGCCGTCCGGCCCTGGCGGCTTCCCACGCATATCGAGGATGCGTTTTGACCGGAACGGCCCCGCCATGGTCGTTGCCATGGCGCGCGGCGCATCCTAAATGTGTCGGGCATTTCTCAGGGGATTTTTCATGGCAAAGATCAAGAACGTCGCGGTCCAGATGGACCATGTGTCGACCATCAACATCGCGGGCGATTCCACCTTCGCCATGAGCATCGAGGCGCAGAGCCGCGGCTACAGGCTCTTCCACTACACGCCGGACCGCCTGAGCCTGCGCGACGGCACGGTCTACGCCACCGTCGAGCCGATGGAGCTGCGCGACGTGAAGGGCGATCACTACACGCTCGGCGCGCCCGAGCGCGTCGACCTTTCCACCATGGACGTGGTGCTGCTGCGCCAGGACCCGCCCTTCGACATGTCCTACATCACCTCCACGCATCTTCTGGAGCGCATCCATCCGAAGACCCTCGTCGTCAACGATCCGGCCTGGGTGCGCAACTCGCCGGAGAAGATCTTCGTCACCGAATTCGCCGACCTGATGCCGGCGACCCTGATCACCCGCGACCCGGCCGAAATCCGCCGCTTCCGCGACGAGATGGGCGACATGATCCTGAAGCCCCTCTACGGCAATGGCGGCGCGGGCGTGTTCCATTCCACGAGGGACGACCGCAACCTTTCCTCGCTGCTGGAAATGTTCGGCCAGATGTTCCGCGAGCCCTTCATCGCCCAGCAATACCTGCCGGACGTGCGCAAGGGCGACAAGCGCATCATCCTCATCGACGGCGAGCCGGTCGGCGCGATCAACCGCGTGCCCGCCGAGCACGACGCCCGTTCCAACATGCATGTCGGCGGCCGCGCCGAGGCGACGGAACTGACCGCGCGGGAGAAGGAAATCTGCGCCCGCATCGGCCCGGCCCTGCGCGAGCGCGGCTTCATCTTCGTCGGCATCGACGTCATCGGCGACTACATGACCGAGATCAACGTGACGTCCCCCACCGGCATTCGCGAGGTGAAGAAATTCGGCGGCGCCGACATAGCGGCGCTGCTCTGGGACGCCATCGAGAAGAAGCGCTGATCCGCTTTTCCAATCCGGCAAGGCCTTCAGGGACGTCCGTTCGCGGACGTCCCTTTTTCGTTCCGCCGATACAACCAGATGCAACCGATACGCGGAAAATTCCATCGATAGTTCTATAATTGTTCTTGTTTCATTCCAGGTTCCATGCCAGATTTCCAGATACAACCCGCTGAGGGGCTGCGGGGCTATCTGTCAGGGCGAGTGGGGCGGTCATGGTCGCGCGGGTCGGTACGATTGCGTTTCAGGGCATCGAGGGCGTGCCCGTCGATGTGCAGGTCATGGTCGCGCCCGGCAAGGTGGGCATGCAGATCGTCGGCCTGCCGGACAAGGCGGTGGCCGAAAGCCGGGAGCGGGTGCAGGCCGCCCTGCACGCCTCCGGTCTGTCGCTGCCGCCCAAGCGCGTCACCGTCAATCTCGCGCCGGCCGATCTTCCCAAGGAGGGCAGTCACTACGACCTCGCCATCGCGCTCGGCCTCATGACGGCGCTCGGCGCGGTGCCGGGCGATGCGCTGGAAGGCTATCTCGTCATCGGCGAACTCAATCTCGACGGCACCATCGCTCCTGTCGCTGGTGCGCTTCCCGCCGCCATGGGGGCCAATGCGCTGGGCAAGGGCCTGATCTGCCCGGCGGAAAACGGGGCGGAGGCGGCCTGGGCCGGCGGCGGGCTGGATGTGCTCGCACCGCGCAGCCTCATCGCGCTCGCCAATCATTTCAAGGGCACGCAGGTCCTCTCGCGCCCCGCGCCGGCCATCCGCGCGCCGGCGGGCGATCTGCCGGACCTTGCCGATATTCGCGGACAGGAAAGCGCCAAGCGCGCGCTGGAAGTGGCCGCCGCCGGAAACCATAATCTGTTGATGGTCGGCCCGCCGGGATCGGGCAAGTCCATGCTCGCCGCGCGCCTTGCCGCCATCCTGCCGCCGCTCGCGCCGGTGGAGTTGCTCGAAGTCTCGATGATCCATTCCATCGCCGGCCAGCTTTCCGGCGGCCGCCTCTCCGATCGCCGGCCTTTCCGCACGCCGCATCATTCCGCCACCATGGCCGCCCTCGTCGGCGGCGGGGCGCGGGCAAAACCCGGCGAGGCGTCGCTGGCCCATCACGGCGTTCTCTTCCTGGACGAGCTGCCGGAATTCTCGCCGCAGGTGCTGGATGCCCTGCGCCAGCCGCTCGAAACCGGCGAATGCATCATTGCCCGCGCCAACCACCGGGTCAGCTATCCCGCCGCCGTGCAGCTCGTCGCGGCGATGAACCCCTGCCGCTGCGGCATGGCGGGCGAGCCGGGCCGCACCTGCGCCCGCGGCCCGCGCTGCGCAAGCGAGTACCAGGCCCGCGTCTCCGGCCCGCTGCTCGACCGTATCGATATCCGCATCGATGTGCCGGCCGTCACGGCGGCGGACCTCATCCGTCCCATGGCGGGCGAAGCCAGCGAGACCGTCGCCCGCCGCGTCGCCCGGGCGCGCAGCCTGCAGGTCGATCGCTTCGCCCGCCTCGGCATGGGCGCGGTGACGAGCAATGCCCGCGCCTCGACGGCCCTTGTCGAGAAGATGGCGGAACCGGACCCCGGCGGTCTCCAGCTCCTGCGGGACGCGGCGGAGAAGATGCGGTTTTCCGCCCGTGGCTATCACCGCGTCCTCAAGGTCGCCCGCACGCTCGCCGATCTCGATGAGGCC
Source organism: Shinella zoogloeoides (assembly GCF_020883495.1). Classification (NCBI taxonomy): domain Bacteria; kingdom Pseudomonadati; phylum Pseudomonadota; class Alphaproteobacteria; order Hyphomicrobiales; family Rhizobiaceae; genus Shinella; species Shinella zoogloeoides. The sequence goes on from NZ_CP086610.1 coordinate 3,974,079, forward strand.
CCGATTGTGGGCCGCATCCATCTGGCGGAGGCGATTTCCTACCGCATGGCCGGCGAGCGGCTGGCGGCGATGGCCTGAAAGCCGGAGGCAGGCGGGTTTGCATGAGGCGCGCGTGTTCGGGACATTGTTGGAGGGGCCGCCGCCCGTGCCGCTGCGGCACGGTTTTCAGCGGGGCCGGCCTCAGGGGGCTGCCGCGTTCCTCCGGGAAGGAGGGGCACCCTCTCTTTTTGGGCGCTCATTTCCGAACGTAAGGCCTGTGCGGGCTTGCAAATGCTCCGGTCTGTTCAGGCCGATCCCTTGAAGACGGCTTCCAGCCGATGCCCATCGGGATCGACGATGAAGGCCGCGTAGTAGGTCGGGCCGTAGCGGCGGCGCAGGCCCGGCGGGCCATTGTCGGTGCCGCCCGCCGAAAGCGCGGACTTGTGGAAGGCGTCGACCGCCTGACGGTCCGGCGCGGCGAAGGCGATATGGAAGCCGGGGCCGGGGGCGCTTGCGGCATCGCCATGCTGCTTGAGGGCAAGCTTGTCGCCGCCGCCGGGCGGGCCGTAGCCGACAGACTGGTCCGGTTCGCCGGGCCGGATATCCGACCAGACGCGCTCATAGCCGAGCGGTGCGAGCGCGGCGTCGTAGAAGGCGGCCGCGCGCGCGATATCCGAGACGCCGAGGGAAAGGTGGTGGAGCATGGTCGTGCGATGGGATTGAGCGGAGCCGCCCGCCGCGCGAATGCCTGCGCGACGGGCCGGTTGGAGCGAGTGCGGTGGGTGCGCGCAGCGAGCTTGCAGCCAGCATCGCGCAGAAACCCGGCATCGTGCGAAACCACGGGTGGAGCGTTTCCGCGCTTCAGGGAAAAGCGGAAACGCTCCGGATTCAGCCGCCGAGGCCCTCGAAGAGCGCGGTGGACAGATAGCGCTCGGCGAAGGAGGGGATGATGACGACGATGGTCTTGCCGGCGTTTTCCGGTCGGCTGCCGACCTTCGCGGCGGCGGCCAGCGCCGCGCCGGAGGAAATGCCGACCGGCACGCCTTCGAGACGGGCGACGAGGCGGGCGTTCTCGAAGGCCTCGTCATTGGTGACGGTGACGACCTCGTCATAGATCGCCGTATCGAGGATTGCCGGCGCAAAGCCCGCGCCGATGCCCTGGATCTTGTGCGGGCCGGGATTGCCGCCGGACAGGACCGGGCTGTCGGTCGGCTCGACCGCGACGACCTTGAGGCCGGGCTTCCTTGCCTTCAGCACCTGGCCCGTGCCGGTGATGGTGCCGCCCGTGCCGATGCCGGAAACGAGGATATCGATCGCGCCGTCCGTATCGTTCCAGATTTCCTCCGCCGTTGTCTTGCGGTGGATTTCCGGGTTGGCCGGGTTTTCGAACTGCTGGGGGATGACCGCGCCGGGAATGGATGCGGCCAGTTCCTCTGCCTTGGCGATGGCGCCCTTCATGCCCTTCGGCCCTTCGGTCAGCACCAGTTCCGCACCGAGCAGCGCCAGCATCTTGCGCCGCTCGACCGACATGGTCTCCGGCATGGTGAGGATGAGGCGGTAGCCCTTGGCGGCGGCGGCGAAGGCGAGCGCGATGCCGGTATTGCCCGATGTCGGCTCCACCAGCGTCGACTGGCCGGGCACGATCTTGCCCGCCGCCTCCAGCGCGTCGATCATCGCCACGCCGATACGGTCCTTCACCGAGGCGATTGGATTGAAGAACTCGAGCTTGGCGAGGAGATTGGCGCCGACGCGCTTCTCTTTCGCGAACTTGTCGAGCCGCACGATCGGCGTATCGCCGATGGTCTCCGTGATGGAAGCGTAGATACGGCCGCGGCCGGGCTTGCGGGTTTCGGTCATCGGGTGCTCCTCTGTTCTCCTTGCGGCAGACTGTAGGAGGGAAAACGGCCTTAGACGAGTCCGGATTTCGCGGGGAATGCCCCGAATGTGGAATATTCCGCCCACCGTCCGGAAATGCCGCACGCAGGATGCGGCCGGTCAGAACTCCGCCATCGGCGGCAAGGCGAAGGGCCGTGTAGGCCGCTGGCTGCTTTTCGCCCGCAGCATCAGCACCATGTCACCCGCATCGGGCAGGGCCTCGCCCTCCCAGGACAGGCGATCGGGCGCAAAGTGAACGGCGGCGTGCGACGGCGGAAGCCGGAGGCTGGCGAAAATATCGGCAAGGCTGGGGATGCGCGCGCCGACGATATCCAGCAGCTCGAAGCGGCCATCTTCTCCCGGTTGCCACGCGATCACGATGTTCCCGTCCATCAGGTCGAGCCGCAGGCCCGGCATGAGGCGGGCATTGAAGAGGAACATTTCCTTCTGCCGGCGCGGGGCGAAACGGTCGGATACCGGCTGGCGGCCATCGAGAAGCCGGTGCAGCAGGGCGATATCGGCCGCCTCGGCCATGTCCAGCCTCCGTATCGGCCGTGCCGTTCCGCCGGATGGCGCAGCCCCGGCGAAACGGTGTTGCGCCAGCGCCTCGAAGCCATGGCGGCGGTAAAGTTCCGGCGTGTCGGTCAAAAGCGCGACGGCTGCAAAACCCTCGGCATCGCAATGATCCAGCGCCGCTTTCATGAGGTCGCGATAAAGGCCTTGTCCGCGATGGTCCGACCGCACCGCCCCCGATTGCAGGCCGGCCGCACGGACCTCGCTCCCCTCGATGACGAGCGGCAGGGAAAAAGCGGTGATGTTGGCGACGCACCTGCCGGCCGTATCGAACCAGCCGAAGGGAACGCCGGTCGGGTCCGGCCCGCCGAGTCGGTCCAGCGCCGTGATATCGATGCTGAAGACGTCGTCCAGCAGTCCGGCAAGCGCCCGCCAGGCGGCCGGGTCGTCAAGATAATGCGAGCGAAAGGAAAGACCTTCGCGCCGAGGCATCACCTCAGCGCACGCCGGTGGAGCCGAAGCCGCCCGCGCCGCGCGTGGTTTCGCTTGCCTGCGTGGCCTCGCGCACCGCGACCTGCGTCACGGGGGCGATCACCATCTGGGCGATGCGCATGCCGCGCTCGATGACGAAGGGTTCCTCGCCGAGATTGGCGAGAATGACCTTCACTTCGCCGCGGTAATCGCTGTCGACGGTGCCGGGCGAATTGAGGCAGGTGATGCCGTTCTTGAAGGCAAGGCCGGAGCGCGGACGGATCTGCGCCTCGAAGCCGTGCGGGATTTCGAAGACGAAGCCGGTCGGCACCAGCGCGCGCTTGCCGGGCTCCAGCGTGAGCGGCGCATCGGCCGCCACGGCGGCGCGCAGGTCCATGCCGGCGGCGCCGGCGGTCTCGTAGGCGGGAAGCTCGATCCCTTCGCCATGCGGCAGGCGGACGAGGGAGAGCAGGGGCTGGGAGGGGGCGTGTGCGTTCATGCGCCCATAAGCCGGTCCACGGCCCGCCCCGTCAATTGCATCTTCCCGGCGGAGCCTGTAAAGACGCCGGCAACTCACAGGATATTGCAGAAAATGGCCGAAACCCTTGCCGAGGCGGTCTCCCGCCGCCGCACCTTCGCGATCATCGCGCACCCGGACGCCGGTAAAACCACACTCACCGAAAAACTCCTCCTCTTCGGCGGCGCCATCCAGCTCGCCGGCGAAGTGAAGGCGAAGAAGGACCGCATCCAGACCCGTTCGGACTGGATGAAGATCGAGCGCGAGCGCGGCATCTCGGTCGTGACCTCCGTCATGACCTTCGAATATGACGGCAATGTCTTCAACATCCTCGATACGCCCGGCCACGAGGACTTCGCGGACGACACCTACCGCACGCTGACGGCGGTGGACGCGGCCGTCATGGTCATCGACGCCGCCAAGGGCATCGAGCCGCGCACGCTGAAGCTGTTCGAGGTCTGCCGCCTGCGCGACATCCCGATCATCACCTTCGTCAACAAGATGGACCGCGAGAGCCGCGACCCGTTCGAAATCCTCGACGAGGTGGAAGAAAAGCTGGCGCTCGACACCGCCCCGGTCACTTGGCCCGTCGGCCGCTCGAAGACCTTCTGCGGCTCCTATCACCTTGCCGACCGCACCTTCCGCGGGTCTGATACGCAGGTCCAGCCGATCCGGATGGACGAAGCCGCCGAAGTCGCAAAACACCTGCCGGAGAACGAGCGCCAGGCCTTCATCGACGAGATGGAGCTGGCCCGCGAGGCCTGCAGGCCGTTCGACCGCGAAGCTTTCCTCGAAGGGCACCTGACGCCGGTCTTCTTCGGCTCGGCTCTGCGTAATTTCGGTGTGCGCGACCTCATCAACGCGCTCGGCGCCTTCGCGCCGCCGCCGCGCGACCAGGTGGCGGATGTGCGCAAGGTCCATGCCGCAGAAGACAAGATGACGGCCTTCGTCTTCAAGATCCAGGCCAATATGGATCCGAACCACCGCGACCGCATCGCCTTCGCCCGCGTCTGCTCCGGCATGCTGGAGCGCGGCATGAAGGTGCGCCTTGCCCGCACCGGCAAGACCATCGGCCTTTCCGCCCCGCAGTTCTTCTTCGCCTCGCAGCGTCAGCTTGCCGATACGGCCTATGCCGGCGACGTGGTGGGCATCCCCAACCACGGCACGCTGCGCATCGGCGATACGCTGACGGAAGGCGAGGCGCTGGTCTTCGAGGGCGTGCCGAACTTCGCGCCGGAAATCCTGCGCCGCGTGCGTCTGGAAGACGCCATGAAGGCCAAGAAGCTGAAGGAAGCGCTCCAGCAGATGGCGGAAGAGGGCGTCGTGCAGCTCTTCTCGCCGGAAGACGGCTCGCCCGCCATCGTCGGCGTCGTCGGCGCGCTGCAGCTCGACGTTCTGAAGGAGCGGCTTTCGGCCGAATACGGCCTGCCGGTTTCCTTCGAAATGTCGCGCTTCTCCGTCTGCCGCTGGATTTCCTCCGACAGCGCGGCCGAACTCGACAAGTTCGTCACCCAGCGCCGCGGCGATATCGCCCGCGACCTCGACGGCGACCCGGTCTTCCTCGCGCAGGACGCCTTCTCGCTGCGCTACGAGGCCGAGCGCTACCCGGCGATCAAGATGGTCGCCATCAAGGAGTATCACGTCACCAAGGCGTGAAGGCCCAGCGCAGGCCCCTCATCCGGCCTGCCGGCCACCTTCTCCCCGCAGGCGGGGAGAAGGGGATATGCCGCGCTGTTTTCCCGATCAATAACCGTTCGTGGGGCAAGTCCCCTCTCCCCGCCTGCGGGGAGAGGGTTAGGGTGAGGGGCAACCGCCGGGGCTCACTTTCGGCGTGACAGGCACGCCATCATTTGCGACAACCATCCCGAGACAGGGGCGTCCGCCGGAAGGCGGGCTGAGAAGCACCCTTTGAACCTGAACCGGATCATGCCGGCGGAGGGAGTCGAACGGCGCTGCATCCCTGCTGCCCGAAGACCGCCTCCGCCCGAAGGAGGCGAGATGGCTGAAACGATCGCAAATATTCTCTCGATTGCGGGCTCCGACCCGTCGGGCGGGGCGGGCGTCCAGGCCGATCTCAAGACCTTTGCCGCGCGGGGCGCTTATGGCATGGCGGTGCTGACGGCGCTGACGGCGCAGAACACGCAGGGCGTCTCCGGCGTGCATCTCGTGCCGCCGGCCTTCGTCGCGGCGCAGATTGCGGATGTGTTCGGCGATATCCGAGTGGATGCGGTCAAGATTGGCATGATCGCCTCGGCTGACATTGCCGAGGCCGTGGCGGGTGCGCTTTCGCGCCATCGTGGCCCGCCTGTCGTGCTCGATCCCGTCATGGTGGCCAAGGGCGGGGCATCGCTGCTTGCGCGCGAGGCTGTCGAGGCTCTGACCCGCCGCCTTCTGCCGCTCGCGACGGTCCTGACGCCCAACCTGCCGGAAGCCGCTGCGTTGCTCGGCGAGCCCGAGGCTGCCGACCGGGCCGCCATGGAGGGGCAGGCGAAGCGGCTGCTGGCACTGGGGCCGAAGGCGGTGCTGCTCAAGGGCGGCCACCTGCCGGGCGGTGAAAGCCCCGACGTGCTGGCCACCCCGGATGGGGTGCGCTGGCACGAGGGCGTGCGGGTGCTGACGCGCAACACCCATGGCACCGGCTGCTCGCTGTCGAGCGCCATCGCCGCCGAACTCGGCAAGGGCAGGCCGCTCGCGGAGGCCGTGGCGGCGGCCAAGAGCTTCATCGCCGGTGCGGTGCGCAGCTCGGATGCGCTTGCCGTCGGCTCCGGCCATGGGCCGCTCCATCATTTCCACGCGCTCTGGGCCTGATCCTCAGCGGTCCGCCAGCGCCAGCCGCAGCCCCATCACGCCGAGGGCGGCGGCGAAGCTGCGCTGCGTCCACACTATGATCTTCGGCCGGCTCAGGACCTGCCGGCGCAGGCCGGCGGCAAGCCCGGCATAGATGGCGAAGACGAGGAAGGTCAGGGCCATGAAGACGCCGCCGAGGAGGAGCATCCGCGCGGTGGCGTCCGGTGCGTTGGCGGGAATGAACTGCGGCAGGAAGGCGAGGAAGAACAGCGAGAGCTTCGGATTGAAGATGTTCGTGAAAATGCCTTTGCGCACGATGCGCAACGCCTTTTCCGCGGGCGCCTGCTCGGGTCCGAGATCGAGTGCATTGCTCTCCTTCAGGAGGCTCCAGGCGATGAAGAGCAGATAGGCGACGCCGATGTAACGTAGGACCTCGAAGGCAAGCGCGCTCGCATGCAGCACGGCGGCAAGGCCGGCGACGCTGGCGAGGATATGCGGCACGATGCCCAGCGTGCAGCCGAAGGCGGCGAGCAGGCCGGCGCGCAGACCGCCGCTGATGCCGAGCGCCAGCGTATAGATCACGCCCGTTCCCGGAAGCAGGATGACGACGAGCGACGTGATGAGGAATTCAAGGGTCATGGGAGGCTCCGTGCGGCTTGGAAGCGGCAGGAGACACCGGGAAACCCGCCCCGGTCTTGAACGAAATTGCGGAAAGCGTCAGGCGCGGGCGGCGAGCCAGGCGCCCGGCGTATAGCCGTAGCGGCGCGTGAAGTTGCGCGTCATGTGGCTCTGGTCGGCAAAGCCCGCCGCCATGGCGGCTTCGGCGAGCGGCGTGCCGGTCGCGATCAGCCGGCGGGCAAGCTCCGTGCGCCGCTGGAGCTGGTAGGCATGGGGCGTCAGGCCCGTGCTGCGCGCGAAATCGCGTACCAGCCGGAAGCGCCCGATCCCGCATTCGGCGGAAAGGTCTTCGAGGCTCGCGACCGAAGCCGGGTCGCTGTCGAGTTTTTCGCGGGCGCGGACGACGGCTGGTGTGGCGACGCCTTGACGCCGCGGCGCTTGTTCCCGCAGCAGCGCGGCCAGCAGCAGGAGAAGGCGTTCCTCCCGCGCGAGGGCGGTCGCGTCACGATCCATGAGTGCGGCGAGCGTTGCCGAAACCATCCCGGCCATCCGCCCGTCCTCCAGCACCGGCGCGTAAAATTCCTCGCGCGGCTTCCCCTCGAAAATATCCCGCGCCGCCGCCGCGACGACGGCGGGCTGCAGGTAGAGCATGCGCCAGGCGCGCGGTTTGTCGCCGATGGGCGCGCCGTCATGCACTTCGCCGGGATTGACGGTGATCGTATGGCCGGCCCCGGCCTCGACCATGCCGCGCCCGCTCGCCGATTTCTGCGCCCCGCGCTCGATCACGCCGACGCCATAGGCGTCATGGGTGTGGCGGGCGAAGGAATGCCGGCTGTCGGCGAAGACGGCCTCGATGCCGTCCATGCCCGTCCTGAAAATCTGGAAGCGCCTGGCCGTCACGGTTCAGTCCCCCGGCACGCCGGGAAGCGCCGCGGTCTCGCCGACCCAGTCGGCGGCGGATCTGCACCAGAACTGCCGTGTCGGTTTCAGGGCCGCGCGCTGGTTGATGCTGCCCCAGCGGATGCCCCAGGTCCCGGCACCCTCGCCGGTGCCTGTCGTGAAGAGCGGTGAGCCGCATTCCGGGCAGAAATATTGCAGCCGCTGGCGACCGTTCTCGGCGATCCTGACATAGAGTGTCGGCGGGTTTCCGGTCAGCCTGACGGCGGTCTCGGGCACGATGGCGGTGACGCGGTAGGGCGAGCCGGTCAGCCGCTGGCAATCCGTGCAATGGCAGATCAGAACCTCGTCCGGGTCGATCTCCGCCTCATAGGTCACGAAACCGCAATGGCATTGTCCGTCGATCCGCATGAAATGTCCTTCCGCCGCAGGATACGGCGGAAGGATAGGGGCTTGTGGCCGCGCGTCAATGCGCCGGCTTGATGAAGGTGCCGTTGCGAAGCTCGCGCATCGCCTGCTGCAACTCTTCCTGCGTGTTCATCACGATGGGGCCGTGCCAGGCGACCGGCTCCTGGATCGGCTTGCCGGAGACGAGCAGGAAGCGGATGCCCTTCTCGCCGGCCTGCACCGTCACCTCGTCGCCGGTGTCGAAGACGACCAGCGTGCGGTTGCCCGAGAGGTCGCGGATGTTCAGTTCCTCGCCCTGATATTCCTTCTCCACCTTCACGCCGAAGGGCTTGGAGGCGTCGCGGAACGTGCCGGAGCCGGCGAAGATATAGGCGAAGGCTGAGCGGTAGGTATCGACCGGCAGGCGCTTCGTCTTGCCCGGCGGCACGGAGATGTCGAGATAGACGGGCTCGGCGGCGATGCCGTCGACCGGGCCTGTCTTGCCCCAGAAGCTGCCGGCGATGATGCGTGCGGCCGCGCCGTCGTCATCGACGACGACGGGAATGTCGGCGGACTTGATGTCCTGGTAGCGCGGTGCGGTCATCTTCAGCGACGAGGGCAGGTTCGCCCAGAGCTGGAAGCCGTGCATCTTGCCGGCAAAATCGCCGCGCGGCATTTCCTGATGCAGGATGCCGCTGCCGGCGGTCATCCACTGGACGTCGCCGGCGCCCATCACGCCATGATTGCCGAGGCTGTCGCCATGCTCGACGGAGCCGGCCAGCACATAGGTGATGGTCTCGATGCCGCGATGGGGATGCCACGGAAAGCCGCGGATATAGTCCTCGGGTTCATCGTTGCGGAAATCGTCCATCATCAGGAAGGGATCGGTCATCGACGGATCGCCGAAACCGAAGACCCGGTGCAGCTTGACGCCGGCGCCTTCCATGGCGGGGCGGGCGATGCTTTCATGTTTTACGGGGCGTATGGACATGGTTGGGTCCTTTCGACTGGGTTGCTTGGGGCCCTTATACGCCTCGGCCATTGTTCACGAAATCGGGCCGGATTGAAACGCAGTGTTCACAAAAGAGGATTGCACGCGCGGCTGTCGCCACCATGACACGCATGGTTTCGCCCCGTTTATGTTCGTTAACGCCTTGTTACCCATTTTCGTTGAAAATCCGGTGCGTGCCATGGTTAATGCGTCGGGTTCGGCACCGGTTCGCGCCGGTCTCTTCAAAGCGGGAAAAGCATCATGTGCCGTTGGGCAGCCTATCGCGGAGAACCGCTTTTTCTTGAGGAACTCGTGTCCTCGCCTGCCCATTCGCTGATCGAGCAATCCCACTGCGCCACCCGCGCCAAGACGGCCACCAATGGCGACGGCTTCGGCATCGCCTGGTATGGCGACCGCCCGGAGCCGGGCCGCTACCGCGACATCCTGCCGGCCTGGTCGGACTGCAACCTGCGCAGCATCGCCCGGCAGGTCCGCTCGCCGCTCTTCCTCGCCCATGTCCGCGCCTCGACGGGTGGCGGCACGCGGCGCGACAATTGCCATCCCTTCGTACACGGCATCTGGTCCTTCATGCACAACGGTCAGATCGCCGATTTCGATCACCTGCGCCGTCCGCTCGAAACCATGCTGGACAACGACCTCTACAATGCCCGCACCGGCTCGACGGATTCGGAGCTGCTGTTCCTGCTGGCCCTGCAATTCGGGCTGGAGCGCGATCCGCTCGGCGCCATGGCCGAGGCCATCGCCTTCGTCGAGCGGCTTGCCGCGCATCTGGAACGCAAGGTGCTGGTGCGCATGACGGCCGCCTTCTCCGACGGCGACCAGCTTTACGCCGTGCGCTACGCGACCGACTTCAAGGCGCCGACGCTCTATGCCGCGCCGATGGGCGAGACCGGCGGCTACTGCCTCGTTTCCGAGCCGCTGAACGACGATACGGAAGCCTGGGTGGAAATCCCCGACGGCAGCGCCGTCGTTCTGGGGGAGAACGGCGTCGACATGCGCATCTTCTCGCCCGCCGGGCGGCCGGCGAGCGCCATGGACGCGAAGATCGCTCTCGTCAAATAAGGCGCGCCGCGACCCAGTCGGCAAGGCGTCCGGCGACCTCGTCCTTCGAAAGATCGGGCCATTGCTCCACGCCGGCGGCGGTGATGAGCTTCACGCTATTGCGCGTGCCGCCCATGATGCCGGTTTCGGGGGAGACATCGTTGGCGACGATGACATCCGCCCCTTTCTTCTGGAGCTTCACCCGGCCGTTGTCCTCGACATCCTGCGTCTCGGCGGCAAAGCCGACGACGACCTTCGGGCGCTGCGCGTGGTGGCCGATGGTCTTCAGGATATCCGGGTTTTCCGCCAGCATCAGCGGCGGCGGGCCTTCGCCCGGCTTCTTCTTGATCTTTTCCGTGTTCTCCGTCGCCACGCGCCAGTCAGCCACGGCGGCGACCATGACGGCGATATCGGCCGGTAGCGCGCCGAGAACGGCCTCCAGCATCTCCTCCGCCCGCTCGACATGGATCACCTTGACGCCGCGCGGATCGGGCAGCGTGACCGGGCCGGAAACCAGCGTCACCTCCGCGCCGAGCTTCGCAAGGGCGGCGGCGATGGCATGGCCCTGCCGGCCGGAGGAACGGTTGGCGATGTAGCGCACGGGGTCGATAGGTTCGTGCGTCGGGCCGGATGTGACGATGGCCCTGCGGCCGGCAAGCGGCTTCCCGCCGCCGTCGAGCAGGTCTTCCACGGCCGCGACGATTTCCAGCGGCTCGGCCATGCGGCCGAGGCCGGCCTCGCCGCCCTCCGCCATCTCGCCGGCATTGGGGCCGATGAAGGCAAGGCCGTCGCGGCGCAGCGTCTCGACATTGCGGCGCGTTGCGGCATGGGACCACATTTTCGGGTTCATGGCGGGCGCGACGAGCACGGGCCGGTCGGTGGCGAGCAGCACGGTCGAGGCGAGGTCGTCGGCAAGGCCGTTCGCCATCTTGGCCATCAGGTCGGCGGTCGCGGGGGCGACGACGATGAGATCGCAGTCGCGCGCAAGGCGGATATGGCCGACATCCTGCTCGTCCTCGCGGGAGAAGAGGTCCGTATAGACATGGCCGGAAGAGAGCGCGCCGACGGCGAGCGGCGTCACGAATTGCTGCGCGCCCGCCGTCATGACGGGCCGCACCTCCGCGCCACGTTCGCGCAGGCGGCGGATGAGGTCGAGGCTCTTATAGGCGGCGATGCCGCCCGAGATGATGAGGAGGATGCGTTTTCCTGCAAGCGACATGGCAAGTCCCGGCTCTTATGGCGGCCGAAGGACCGCCGGTCTGTCCTATCCCGTCGAAAGCGCTTTTCCAAGCCGTTTCGGCTCACGCGCCCTCGTCGGGAATGTTCAGCACATGCCCGCAGGCCTTGCAGTGCACGGCGTCCGCCTCGTGGCGGGAAAGGCCGCATTGCGGGCAGGGGAAATGCACCTTGTAGGGCCGCACGATCGCCTGCGCGAGCCGCACGAAGAGCGAGATGCCGATGATCATAGTGACGATGGCGGTGAGCTTGCCGAGCGTGCCGGGCAGCACGATGTCGCCGAAGCCCGTCGTGGTGACGGTCGCGACGGAGAAATAGAGCGCATCGACGAAACCCTCGAACCCTTCCGCGCCGTAGAAGAAGTTGCTGTAGACGAAGCCGGTGACGAGGAAGAGGAAGACGAGGAAATTGGCGCAGGCCTGGATGACGTCTTCCCTGTCGCCGTTTCCCGTCCGGCGCAGCATCAGCGTCAGGAGCTTGCTCTGGCTGATCGCCCAGATGCGCAGCACGCGCAGGAAAGCGAAATTGTGCAACTGGTTGGGAAAGAGCAGGGTGCCGAGGATGACGATATCCACCCAGGTCATCGGCCGCAGCAGCCAGTAGCGCAGGTTCGGCGCAATCAGCGCCCGCGCGCCAAGCTCGAAGGCGATGACGGCCGCGATGAGATAATCGACGATCACATAGGCCGGGCCGGTGCGCAGATAGGGGCCTGCGACGAAGAAGGCGAGAATGGCGATATCGATGAGCAGCATCGCCACCTGGAAGCGGATCGCCTCCCGGTCGCGCCCGAAATAGAGGCCGCGCAACTGCCGGCGCAGCCTTTCGAAAAAGGGTTGCGGTTCGGTGGCGCTCACGGGCTCTTCTGTCATGGAGCAGAGACTAGCGCCGGGCGGGCGCTGGTCAAGCAAGACCGTTTAGCTGAGCTTCCAGGCGATGTAGACGAGCGTGGCGGCGATCACCCAGAGCGCGAGGCGGCCGGACCGGCTGTGCCGCGCCTCGGAGCGGCCGATGGCTTCGGCCGTCTCGGCGTCGAAGCGCAGGCCCTTTTCCGCCATGGCGGTGAGGTCGTGCGAGAATTTCTCCGCCTTGGCGGCGATTTCCGGCGCGGCCTCCGCCAGCCTGAGCGCGGCATGCGCGCCGTCGCGCAGGTCCGCCAGAAGGCGCTTGGGGCCGAGATTATCGCGGATCCAGTCGCCGACGACGCCCTCGGAGGCCTTCCACATGTTGAAGCGCGGGTTCAGCGTGCGCGACACGCCTTCCACCACCACCATGGTCTTCTGCAGCATGACGAGTTCGGTGCGGGTCTCCATGTCGAAGAGTTCCGTCACCTCGAAGAGCAGCGTCAGGAGCTTGGCCATCGAGATCGTCTCGGCCGGCTGGCCGTGGATCGGCTCGCCGATGGCGCGGATCGCCTGCGCGAAGCTCGCCGTGTCGTGATGGGCGGGCACGTAGCCGGCCTCGAAATGCACGTCGGCGACGCGCTGGTAGTCGCGGGTGATGAAGCCGTAGAGGATTTCGGCGAGGAAGCGGCGCTCCTTCTTGCCGAGTCGCCCGACGATGCCCATGTCGACCGCGACGATGACGCCCTCAGGGTCGACGAAGAGATTGCCCTGGTGCATGTCGGCATGGAAGAAGCCGTCGCGCAGCGTATGGCGCAGGAACGACTGGATCAGCGTATCGGCCAGCTTGTCGAGATCGTGGCCGGCGGCGCGCAGGCCCTCGACATCCGACATCTTGATGCCGTCGATCCATTCCATGGTGACGACGTCGCGGCCCGTGCGCTCCCAGTCGACCGTCGGCACACGGAAGCCGGGATCGTCCTTGGTGTTCTCGCCCAGTTCGGAAAGCGCGGCCGCTTCCAGCCGCAGGTCCATCTCGACCTTGGTCGTCTGCTCCAGCGTCCGCGTCACCTCGACGGGTTTTAGCCGGCGCGTGTTGGGCAGAATCTTCTCCTGCAGGCGCGCGGCCGCATACATGGCGTCGAGGTCGTGGCCGAAGCGCTGGCGCACGCCGGGACGGATGACCTTCACCGCGACCTGCTTGCCATCGCGCACCGTTGCGGGATGGACCTGCGCGATGGAGGCGGCGGCGATGGGATCGCCGAAGCTGGTGTAGAGATCGGTGAGCGAGCGGCCGAGCGAGCCTTCCACCGTCGCGACGGCCGCTTCTTTCGGGAAGGTCGCCATGCGGTCCTGCAGGGCCGAAAGCTCGACGGCGATTTCCGCGCCCACCACGTCCGGGCGGGTCGCAAGGAACTGGCCCATCTTCACATAGGAGGGGCCGAGGCGCTCGATGGCGCGGGCAAGGTTGTCGCCACGCACGCCCTTGGCGGCCTTGCGGCGCTCGAAGAGGCCGGCAAAGGCATGGGCGGTGCGGGCAAGCGTCGGCATGCCCTCGGTCGGCAGCGCCGAGACCACGCCTTCGCGCACGAGGACCCAGCCCACGCGGGCAAGGCGGAAATAGGCGCCGACTACGCTCATGCGGAAAGGCCGTCCTTGCTGGGGAAGAGGGCCATGCTCAGAGCTTCCAGCCCGAATGCAGCGCCGCGATGCCGCCGGTATAGTTGGTGTAGGTAACGCGCGAGAAGCCGGCGTTACGGATTATCGCGGCAAAGTCTTCCTGATTGGGGAACTTGCGGATCGATTCCACCAGATACTGGTAGGGTTCGGCGTCGCCCGTGATCATCTTGCCGAATTGCGGGATCGCCTTGAACGACCAGGCGTCATAGACCTTGTCGAGCAGCGGCATTTCCACCTCGGAGAATTCCAGCACCAGCAGCCGCCCGCCGCGCTTCAGCACGCGGTAGGCTTCCGAAAGCGCGACATCGATGCGCGGCACGTTGCGGATGCCGAAGGCGATCGTATAGGCGTCGAAGGTGCCGGCCTCGAAGGGCAACTCTTCGGCATTGGCCTCGACGAAGTCGAGATTGGCCGAAAGCCCCTTCTTCGCCGCCCGGTCCGCGCCGACGCCGAGCATGGAGCCGTTGATGTCGAGCACGGTCGAATGGGCAAGACGGTCGGATGCTTCCACGATGCGGAAGGCGATGTCGCCGGTGCCGCCGGCAACGTCAAGCGACCTGTAGGCGGCGTCCTTGCGCGGGTTGAGGCTGGCGATCATCGCGTCCTTCCAGGCCCGGTGCAGGCCGGCGGACATGACGTCGTTCATGATGTCGTAGCGCTTGGCGACCTTGTGGAACACGTCGTTGACGAGCGCCTGCTTCTCGCCTTCCCGCACCTCGCGGAAGCCGTAGGAGGTTTCCATGCCGCCGTCTGCGGATGTGCGCTGTTCGGTCATCGTCGTCTCCATGGGCCGGTCTGTCGCAGCCATATTGCTGGCAAGACCATAGCGAATTGGCTTTGGCCGCGCTATCTGAACGCTTCGCCGGGTATATAGGACATTGATGGCCGGGAGGGAAATGCCGGACCGCGGCAAATGCGCTCAAGGTTAAATCGTCTTCAAGGAGAACGGGATGCCGGAATTGCCGGAAGTGGAAACGGTCAAGCGCGGCCTTGCGCCCGTCATGGAAGGATCGCGCATCCGCCGCGCGGAATTGCGCCGCCCGGACCTGCGCTTTCCCTTCCCGCCCGCTTTTTCCGAGGCGCTGGAAGGCCGCCGCGTCGTCTCGCTCGGCCGCCGCGCCAAATATCTGCTGATCGATATCGAGGGCGGCGACGTGGTGATCGCCCATCTCGGCATGTCCGGCTCGTTCCGGGTGGAGGGCGCGCCGGAGGCGCAAACGCCCGGCGACTTCCACATGCCGCGCAGCAAGGACACGCGCCACGACCATGTCGTCTTCCATCTGGAGACGGCGGAAGGCGAGCGCCGCGTCGTCTATAACGATCCGCGCCGCTTCGGCTTCATGGACCTTGCCCGCCGCGAGGATCTCGCCGCCCATGCCTTCTTCCGCGATCTCGGCCCCGAGCCGACCGGCAATACGCTCGACGCCGACCATATCGCCGCCCGGTTCCGCAATCGCCAGACGCCGCTGAAGGCCGCACTACTCGACCAGAAGAACATTGCCGGCCTCGGCAATATCTACGTCTGCGAGGCCCTGTGGCGCTCCCATCTTTCACCGGAGCGGCTGGCCGGAACGCTGGTGACGGCGGCCGGCAAGCCGAAGAAGGAACTTGTGGCGCTCACGGCCTCGATCCGAGAGGTCATTGCCGATGCCATCGAGGCCGGCGGCTCGACCCTGCGCGACCATATCCGCGCCGACGGCTCGCTCGGCTATTTCCAGCACTCCTTTTCCGTCTATGACCGCGAGAAGGAGCCTTGCCGCACGCCGGGCTGCACGGGCACTATCGGCCGCATCGTGCAGGGCGGCCGATCGACCTTCCACTGCGCCGTCTGCCAGAAGTAAGTCTTAAGGAGAGAAACATGGCCTATGAAACCCTGCTGGTCGAGACGCGCGGACGCGTCGGCCTCGTCACGCTCAACCGGCCGCAGGCGCTGAATGCGCTGAACCGCCAGCTTCTCGATGAACTGAAGGGTGTGCTCGCAGGCTTTGCGGCGGATGCCGGCATCGGCGCCGTCGTCATCACCGGCTCGGAAAAGGCCTTCGCCGCCGGCGCGGACATCAAGGAGATGCAGCCCTACGGCTTTGCCGATGCCGTGGTGGAAGACCTTGCGGCCGGCTGGGACGACGTCGCCGCCTTCCGCAAGCCGATGATCGCGGCCGTCAGCGGCTTTGCGCTCGGCGGCGGCTGCGAGCTGGCCATGATGTGCGATTTCATCATCGCCTCGGAGACGGCAAAGTTCGGCCAGCCGGAAATCACGCTCGGCATCATTCCCGGCATGGGCGGCACGCAGCGCCTGACGCGCGCGCTCGGCAAGGCCAAGACGATGGACCTCGTTCTGACCGGCCGCATGATGGATGCGGCGGAAGCCGAGCGCTCGGGCCTCGTCGCCCGCGTCGTCGCGCCGGAAAAGCTGCTGGACGAGGCGCTGGCGGCGGCGGAAAAGATCGCCGGCTTCTCCCTGCCCTCCACCATGATGGCCAAGGAGGCGGTGAACCGCGCCTATGAGACGGTGCTGTCGGAAGGCATGCGCGCCGAGCGCCGGCTGTTCCATGCGCTCTTCGCCACGGAAGACCAGAAGGAGGGCATGGCGGCCTTCGTCGAGAAGCGCAAGCCGGCCTTCAAGCATCGGTGAGTCAGTTCCCCGGCGTTTGTTGCAGAATCCGCGTTGACGCCACCGTGGTTTCCAGCTATACGCCGCCCACAGTTTGGAAAGCCGAATTCCAAGGTTTTCCGATATTGCTCCCGAATTGCTTTGATGACAGGTCGCAGTGACCCGGCACGGCGAGGGTGGAGTTTGTGTCAGATTTCTGAAGAGAGGCATACATGGCCAATACAACCTCGGCTAAGAAGGCGACCCGCAAGATCGCCGCGCGCACCGCAGTCAACAAGTCGCGCCGCTCGCGCGTCCGCAACTTCATCCGCAAGGTCGAAGAGGCCATCGCCTCCGGCGACCAGGCTGTCGCAGCCGCCGCTCTGAAGGCCGCTCAGCCGGAACTGATGCGCGCTGCCACCAAGGGCGTGCTTCATTCCAACACGGCTTCCCGCAAGGTTTCGCGTCTGGCGAACCGCGTTAAGACGATGTCGGCCTGATTAAGCCTTTTCAGGTACTGTAATATTAGAAAAGCCCGGTGCATCGCGCCGGGCTTTTTTGTCGTTTCCGGCCCCTGCATGGTTAATCCGCAAGCTCCGATCGTGTCAAAAGAGTGACGAGGAAAATCGTTTAAATTCAGTTAGTTGCGGGAGGTTATCCCGTACCTGTGACCCTTTCGTTGCGGGAGTTTGACAGCAATTTGAGTCAAGCGAATTTTTATTTTTTTCGTTTTCGAAGCCTTCCGAAAACAGCCCGAAAACAAAGCCATTGATTCCTAACGGATTCTCCTTGGAGGGGGCGATTCCGAGTCAAAAACGGCCTCGCGAGTCAACGCCCGCCCCTTAATTTTGCGTAAAATTCGTGATTGATCTTGGGGGCTGATCCTGCCTAAATGCTTTCCACAGGGGGCGCGGACACAGCCTGAAAATGATCGCCGGCAAGACTGCCTGACAAGGCAGAGGTGGTCATCTGTCCTCTGTAACGGAGCGGCTCCGCTTCGTAAAATCATCCAATCGGCAAAGCTTGCCCCAGATGCCCCCGGCACTCTGGCAAAGGCTTTTGCGACCTTCGGTTGCGTCGATTGCAAAGCCGCGAGGACGGCCTGATGATTGAGGGCATGCCCGCCGGGCGCTCTACGAGGGAGCGGACGGTGCGGCCACAAACGGGACCATCCGATCGGGCATGATGCCGGATCGTTCGGAACCGACTTGTGTTTGACAAACAGGAACTGCGTCGGAAGTAGGGGGCCGGCGTGGTTTGGGGCTCCAGATCCCGTTCCGGGCTATTGGCTCTGCGCGGACGGGTGACGGCAAACATGGAAGGCGCCGGCAGGAATGCCGACGTGGCGAATTGAGCATGAAAGGCGGCAAG
>NZ_CP086613.1 GCF_020883495.1 Shinella zoogloeoides
ATGGCTGGCGAAGCTGCGAAACTCATCGGGATCAGTGACGCCTATCTTCGGCTGCTGAATTCCGAGGGTAATATTCCGGAAGCGGAGAAAAACGGGGCGGGGCGGCGTCTCTACTCCCTCGAACAGATTCATGAAATTCGGCGCTACCTGGATTCGAACAAAAAAGGCTACTCGCCAGTGAGGAGCGATAGTGAAGCTCTCCAGGTTATAGCGGTCACGAACTTCAAGGGCGGATCCGGGAAAACGACGACCGCCGCCCATCTTGCGCAATATTTCGCGCTGCGCGGATACCGGACGCTCGCCGTCGATCTCGACCCCCAAGCCTCATTGTCTGCGCTCTTCGGACTTCAACCCGAATTCGACCTCGGCCCGAACGAAACGATTTATGGAGCCATCCGCTACGACGACCAGCAGCGCCCGCTCGGCGACATCATTCGCAAGACCTATTTCTCTGGTCTCGACATAGTTCCTGGTAACCTTGAGCTTCAAGATTTCGAGTACGATACGCCGCGCATCTTGAGTGAGCGGACCCGCGATCGCGAACGGATGTTCTTCACCAGGATCGCAACGGCACTGGCAACTGTAGGCCAGAATTATGATGTCGTGATACTCGATTGCCCGCCGTCGCTTGGATATCTGACTCTCTCGGCGCTTTGCGCCGCACGCAGCGTCGTCGTCACCATCCACCCGCAGATGCTCGACGTTGCCTCCATGTCGCAGTTCCTTCATATGACCGCCGGCCTTTTCGATGTGGTCGAACAGGCGGGGGGAAATGCCGAATATGATTTCTTTCGTTACGTCGTCACACGCTACGAGCCGGCCGACGGTCCGCAAGGTCAGATCGTCGGACTGCTCAAGAGCCTCTTTGGCGACCGCGTTCTGACGAATGCAGTGCTGAAGTCGGCGGCAATATCTGACGCTGGGATAACCAAGCAGACGCTTTACGAGGTTGGGCGTGAGAACTTCCACCGGGTAACCTACGATCGCGCGATGGAGTCTCTCGACAGCGTAAACGGCGAGATCGAAAACCTGGTGAAACAGGCATGGGGACGCACAGCATGATAAAAAGGCGCGACGCTGTCAAAGACTACCTAACTCCTATTGAGCCGTCAGCGGAACCTTCTCCGCGCGCTAAGCCGGCTGTTCAATCCGGCGCATTGAATTCAATGAACCAAGCTATCGCCAATCTTGCCAGCGAGGCTGACCGGGCGGAAGCTTTGCAGTTACAGCTTGAGGCGGGTGAAACCATTGTCGAGCTGGATCCAAAAGTCATTCACGGTTCTTTTGTGAAGGATCGGCTCGATGGCTTCACCGATCCGAAATTCATAGAGCTGCGTGAAGGTCTCAAAACCTCTGAACAGATCATCCCGGTTCTTGTTCGCCCCCATCCCGATATAAAAGGGGAGTACCAGCTCGCCTTCGGGCATCGGCGCGTTGAAGCGCTTCGCCAGCTCGGCCGCAAAGTCAAAGCGATCGTTCGCAATCTTTCCGATGAAGACTTGATCCTCGCACAGGGGAAGGAGAACACGGACAGGGCGGATCTTTCCTTTATCGAAAAGGCATTGTTCGCATTGCGCCTCGATCAGCAAGGGGTGCGTCGGCAGGTGATAATGGACGCTCTGACGATCACCTCCAAAGGCGTCTTGTCTGGCATGATCTCCCTTGCCAGCTCCTTACCGACAGAATTGATCGAAGCCATCGGCTCTGCGCCATCGATCGGACGACCGCGCTGGGAGACGTTCGCGCAATTGCTGGCTGATCCAAGCCACGAGTCCACATGGCGCGAACTCATTCGCCAGGAACAGTTCCACGCTCTTTCCAGCGATGCTCGCTTTGAAAGAACGCTGAAATCCGTCGCCGTGCGCAAGGAAAAGGTGTCCGACGAACAGATCATCAAGACGGGTGAGGGGCGCAAAATTGCGACCGCGCAAAGCAGCAAACGTGCCGTGAAGCTGACGATCCCGACGAAACACACTGGGGAATTCGCGCAATTTCTGCTGCGTAAATTGCCGGATATCTACGAAGAATTTGCCGCGTCTGCGGCAAATACGACAAGTGACAACGAGTAGGAGCAGCCCAGCAAAAGAAAAAGGCCCCCAATCGGTAAACCGTGGAAGCCTCTCTCGTATTCTGTGACAAGGTCGAGAATCGCATTTCCACGAATCACAGTCAAGAGTCTTTGGCACCGTTTTGGTGAGCGGATTTCTTTTGCCTGAAGAAAGGTGAAGGGAAATGCAGTCTGGACATATAACGACGCCCTTCGGGCGGCGGTCGGTGACGCTTGCCTTGGTGAAAGGCCAGTTGGATACCGCTGAATTCGAGCCGACGCGGCGCGTCGAGAAATGGAAGGTCTATCGCGACGTATGCGAAGCCAGCAAGCTGCTTGTCCTTGGGGATCGGCCTATCGCCGTCCTGAATGCGCTTCTGACCTTCTATCCAGCTACGGAGCTTTCCGAGGAACGCGGCCTGGTCGTTTTCCCCTCGAACGCTCAGCTCGCCGTCCGTGCACACGGCATTTCCGCCAGCACGCTTCGTCGCAGCCTCTCCGCGCTGGTCGATGCCGGGCTCATTCATCGGCGCGACAGCCCGAACGGGAAACGCTATGCCCATCGTGATCGGGCAGGGCAGATCGAGGAAGCCTTTGGTTTCAGCCTCGCCCCATTGCTCGCCAGGGCGGATGAGCTCGCCCAGATGGCACAACAGGCGGCTGAGGAAGAGCGCCGCTTTCGTCGCGCGCGGGAAGCACTCACGATCTGCCGGCGCGATGTTCGCAAGATGATCACGGCCGCGATGGAGGAGGGAGCCGACGGTGATTGGGCGAAGATCGAGGATCATTTCCTTGCCCTTATTGGTCGCTTGCCGCGTTCGCCGCGGCATGAAGACGTGACGGCGATCCTCGAAGAAATGAGTATGCTGCGCGATGAAATCGTCAACATCCTGGAAATACAGCTTAAATCCGAGAATATGCACGCCAATGGTGGTCAGAATGACTGCCACATACAGAATTCAAAACCCGAATCCTTCCATGAACTTGAACCTAGCTCTGAAGAAGAGCGGGGCGAGGTGTCGAGCCATGAACCGAAACGGATGGCCGAGCCGTTGAAGGCTTACCCGTTGAGCATGGTGCTGAAGGCTTGCCCGCAGATATCGGATTACGTGCCGGGCGGCCAGATCGCCGGTTGGCGCGATGTCATGACGGCCGCGGTGGTCGTGCGATCGATGCTGAGCGTCAGCCCGTCCGCCTATCAGGAAGCGTGCGAGGTGCTCGGGCCGGAAAATGCGGCGACCGCCATCGCCTGCATTCTCGAAAGGGCCGAGCACATCAAGTCGGCCGGTGGCTACCTGCGCGACCTGACGCGAAAGGCGGCGCGCGGTGAATTCGGCCTTGGGCCGATGCTGATGGCAGCCATGCGCGCGAATGCCGGGGTGGAGAAGCGAAGCGCATGACGCGCTCCGCTTTCGTCGGCTCAGGAGATATCGGGGATTCTGTCGGCGATCTTTTCGAGATAGTCGTCGATCGCCTCCTCGATATAGGAATTGAACTTCCGGCGCTCGATGGCGGCGAGAATCTTCAGCTTCTTGTGAATGTCGGCGCGGATATGGATGCCGGTCGTCACCTTCTCGGTGTCCCGGAAGCGTTTGCCGGCGATCGGATCGCGGCTTTCGCCCTTGGCCACCATGTCGCGAAGCTGGCCGCGTGCGAGCGGCGGCTTCGAGGTTGAGGGGGCCTGGTCTGCGCTTTCCGGGGCAGGGGAGGGAGCCGGCTTTTCCCGCACCGATGGCCGTTGGCCGTTTGTGGAAATCAAGCCGAGCACAAGGTTCTTGCTGGTTGGCTCCTCGCTCATGTGCGTGCCTCCGCTTTGCTGTTTTTGTAGAGGGTGAGAAGTTCGCTGAGCAGCGTCTCCATCTCCGCGATCGCCTTCGGGTCGGATTTGGCAACGGTCTGGAGCGTGCCGGCGGCACCAATCGACTGGTAGGCGGCGCGGCGGGCGATTGGTTGCGGAGCAACCGTGACGCCGCTTTCGCGAAGAATCTCGCGCAGCGGCTCATGCGCCTTTGCCCTGCCGGTGACCAGATCGTGCTGGTTGATGACGATCATGGTCGGCAGTTTGCGTTTCTGATCCTCCTCGACCACCGGGATATGGTTCAGGGCGAGCTGCATGCCGGCAACGACATCGTCCTGGGTGGTTTGCAGCGGGATCAGAACGATATCGGCGCAGTAGAGGCCGGCGAAGAGATTTTCATTCGTCGTGCCCTCGATATCGATGAAGACGACCTTGCCCTCGTACTGGCGCTGAAGGGCAAGTTTGTAGATTTGGTTCGGGTCAAGGCAGCTCTCCGCCTCAAGCCTGTCGGGCCAGACGTTCATTTGCTTCGACATCGTAACCCAGCGCATCGTGTTTGCGCGGCTGTCGGCATCGATCAGGAAAACGTCATTTCCCGCGTGGGCGGCCGTCCCGGACAGGGCGCGGACGAGCGTGGTCTTTCCGGTCCCGCCCTTCGGGTTGGCAATGGTGACGATCATTGGCGCTCCTTCCGATTGCGAATAAACTATAGTTAGTTTTCTTCGGCTCTTTTCGCAATGAAATCGTTGCCCGTTGTTTTTTCCTCATTGGTGATTGACGATTGATGACTGGCCCCTGGGAACGGTCAACAGTTAGTGAGCAATCGTCAATTGACCATTGATAGGGAGCAATAGCAGCGTGATTAACCATCAGTAACTAATGGTTAATTGGCAATTGATCGTGCTGCGATTGTTGGCGACAGCATCAACAGTGGGCAATTGGTGACGTCGGCATGGCTTTTTGGGGATGGTCGTCTTTTCCTGATCGAGTGTTATCTTGGTGCTGTTTTGGTGTGTAAAATATAGTTTCATTTTTTATGGCAGGATAGTCAAGTTTGTGGTACAAACTCGACGTCGCCCCGCACTCCGGCAGGGCTCAGGTTCGCGCTGGTGGCGCTCTAGGGTCGCCTCCGGCAACCTGGCAAGAGGAAGGGAAGCGATGCGCAGCGAGGTGGTCAGGGTCCGTCTGAGGCCGGAGGAGCGGCAAGCTCTGGCGGACCTCTGCGGCGACGATCGCACCGCCAGCGACGTGATCCGGTTGCTGTTTCGCGACCAGGCCGGCCTGCCGCTCCCGGTCGGACCGGCCGAAGCTTTGGCTTTGCGCGGCACCAATGAGGAGCTTCGGCGCATCGGCATCAATCTCAACCAGGCGGTCCGTGCGATGAACGAAGGCCGTGTTGGCTACGAACCGCATCTCGACGCCGCGCTACGCAGCCTTCTCGATGGGGTCTTCCGGCTGCGGGCGGACGTCGACCTCATGCTGCGGATCAGCCGGCAGGAGCGGAGGAGAGATGGTCATGGCCTATGACTGGACGAGCTTGCTTGGCGAAATCGACAGTTTCCAGGTGCGGCGGACAAATTCGCTCCTCGATGAGGAAGACGAGCGTCGCAGGCGCGCAGGAATGGTGCGGATGGCCGTGATCGCCGAGGCGCCCCAGCAACGATACATTCCAACGGGGATAGCCAGCAAAGCCCGGCCAGCCGCTGTCGCGTCACCAGAACCGACAATCGCCTCGATCCTCCGGCCTGCAAATGCCTCCCAGTGGGACGTTATCATCCTTTTTGGTGCTCTCGGTGCTGGCCCGAAATCCTTAGAGGACGACGAGCTGCGCAGATCGGGCGGCGGGGGAGGAGGAGCTGGCGGGGCGCCGCGCATCGACCGGCCGCCTGCTATGCGATCTTCGCCCCACAAGCGATCGTCGGCGGAGACGGCGAGCCGGGCGGCGATCGCGGCCGGGGCGCAGCCGGTCGTGATCAAGGTGACGTCGACCGTTTCAAGCAAGGCGTCGGCCGGGGGCCTGATGACCTATCTCGGCACGCGCGAGGTGGAGAAGGAAAATGGTGAGAAGGGGAAGGTCGACATCCCGATTATCGACCAGGATGGAGTGACGATTGCGAGCCGGGAAGAACGGGCGGCCGTCCTGCAGGCGTGGGTGTCAGAGTTTCGCGAACCCTATGCAGTAAATGCCGTTGCCACCTTGTCGATTAATTTGGCGGAGGCGACGAATAATGAGGATCTTCACGATGCGCTGAACTCGGCCTTCGGCTCCAAACCCTTCCTCTATGCGCGCAATCCGGACGGTCAGGTTGCCGTGTTTGCGGTCACAGATCTTCCGGCCAAGAAGATTGCCGGTGCGCTCAGGGCGCGCGAAAGGGGAGAGGGGCCAGGGCGCGCAGTTGAGAACGCCGAGGCCGAAATTGCGCGCCGTATGTCGAATGCCGGCGTCTCGGCCGAGGTCCGCATTCTCGGCGCCGCGGTCTCGGAAAAGTCGGGCCGCTATTTCCTCGAGAAGTTTCTCCGCACGGAAAAGCATGCTGTCACCAGCGCCGGCGAACAGGTAAAGCGTGGCCCTGCCATCAAGAACATGGCGGACGGCATCTGGCGGAGCTGGTCGAGCGACATCCGGACCGTCGAGCCGCGCAATGCCTTCCATGTCATCTTTTCCGCCCGCGCCGGGACGGACGCAGAGGCGATGAAGCGAGCTGTGCGGGACTTCCTGAGCGAGCAAGTCCCGGGCCATCGCTGGATTACCGCCCACCACCCGGAAACCGGGCATGTGCATGTCCATGCGATGATCTCGGCGCGAGACGACGTCGGCAAGGCCTTGCGCCTTACCAAGCCCGAACTCTTCGAGTGGCGCGAACAGTTTGCGGCGAAGGCGCGGGAGCAGGGCATTGCCATGGTCGCCACCCGGCGCGCGGATGTGGCAGCCACGCGGCCCTATAGCCAGGCGCAGGCCGCTGCCTATGAGCGCGGCCGCGTCGATCCGCGCTATCTCAAGACCACGACGGTCAAGCAGCGAGTCGAGCGCAAACGGGCGGGCATCGTGGATCGCGTGTCTCTGGCCAACGGCAATCTCGCTCTTGCCCCGAAATGGCAGGCGACGGCCGCTGCCCTGAAGCAGACCGGTGCGCAGCCGACGGTCATTGCCGCGGCGGATCGCTTCGCGGCTACCGCAGGGCAGGCGCAGAAGGGCGCCGCCCAACCTGCCAAGGGCTTCGTGCTTCTTCGGATGGTGATCGAGCACACGGCGGACCAGGAATTGACGCTCGCGTCGATCCAGCGGGCGGTCGGCGTGGGCCGCGAGTCGATCTCGGTCGAAGGCAGGGCGATCCATGTTCTTGCGCCGACGACGGCAAGTGTCAGCAAGATCGAGCGCGAGCTGGCGCGGCTGAGCGACGAATTCGGTCTGGGCGCAGAAATGCAGGCAGTGTCTCGTGACACAGAAGCCCGTCTTCTCCAGGCAGGATTGAAGGCGGCCGTCATCGTGGAAGCGGCAGGCTCGGCAAAGGACGGTGCACCGACGGCATGGATGCAGAGCCGCTTCGATGCCCATGTTCGCAAGGCGGATGAAAAGCCGGCCACAGCCTTTTCGGACCTCATGACCTTTGTTTCATCCCTCAAACAGCAGAAGGAAAACGCCATGCCCCTATCGCTGAAACAGTTCGACGAGCGCGTTTCGCGCGCCACCAAGTCGATAGACCGCCTTGAAGGGATGGTTGACAGCAGCTCCGAGCGCCAGGCCGTCGAGGAAATGCGGCGCGAGATCTCCGCACTGTTCGCGGAGCAGCGTCGCGACATCGAGATGCAGCAGGTAAGGTCGGCCACGGAAACGAGCGGGGGAGGGGGCACGCCGGCAGCGGCTCGTGCGGATGACGGTCAGGCGCAGAGCCGGCCGGCCCAGTCCGCCGTCGATCCCGCCATTGCGGCACAACAGCAGGCGATTGCGGCCGGCCGCGCCTCTCGAGCCGCCCGCGAGCAGGCAGGCGCGGCGAAAAACGCGCAGTACGAACATCGCCAGCAGGTTCTCCGCCAGGCAGAACAGGATCGCCAGCGAGACAATGGCCGCGATGGCGCGGAGCGCTAGGCCGAGGCTACTCCTGCATCAGGCCGTCAAAGACTTCCAGCAGGGCATCGACGATGGCCTGGCCAAGGGCGTTGGCCGACGCAGCGATTTCGTCTTCGCCATGATCCCGCGTGGCGATGGCGAGATTGCCGCCTTCTTCGGAGACGATCGCCTTAGCCCGCTCGATCGCCCACAGGGCGAAGTCGCTCCGGTTGGAGATGGTCATCGTTTCGGTCTGCTCGTCCATGCGTTTACTTTCGATGTTGCCGGCATAACTGGCCGTCTGTTTCCTTGACGGTGATATCAAGCGATATCGCTCCGCGCTGGTCGAGGGAACCGTCAGGGGGCTTCGCGCGATCGATACGGTTTCAGTTCGTCCTAGCGCAAACTCGACGAACACCTCGCGACGAGCGTACATCGTTTCAAAGTGGTACACACGGCCAGAGGATTTTTCTGAAAAATTTTGGGCTCGATAATCGACTGCAGAGCCCTACGGTCTTAATTGGCACCAAAACTACTGAGCGCGATGTGCCCACATGTCCGCTGACGGTTCGCCTTTTTTGGGAGCGCAGGCTTATGCTGCCATGGCAACGATGCTGCCGCCTTTTGGAAAATCTCTTAAATTCAATGGATTAGATGATAGCTAATTGCCTGGCGGAGGTCAAATTTTCCTCAAATTTGAATCAAAAGCGATTCAAGTACGACTTAAATTCAAGTCAATTTTTGTTTTCATTTTATACTTATACAATCTTGATTTGAGCCAATTTATACTTTTGAGATTTGCGTAGGATCAAAAATTACGTGTCATTGTCCTATTATTGAACGGAGACAGAACAATGACAAAAGCATTCAAGGTCAGTGCAATCGCGTTTCTTTTCTCTTTGGTCGCCGCACAGGCCATGGCCCTTCCCGCGGCGATGGAACTCGCTGGCAAGACTAGCCAGCCGATCGGCCACTATACATTCTGCAAGAAATATAGCGAAGAATGCCAGCCCAACGGCGAGGACAAGGGCCCGATGATTCTAACACAGGAAAACTGGAAGACTATCGTCAACGTGAACTACAACGCGAACGTGGATTATCTGCCACTGACGGACATGGAAATCTACGGCGTTGAAGAACTCTGGACCTACCCGCAAAGCGCCGCCGACTGCGAGGATTACGTTCTGATTAAGCGCAAGATGCTTATCGAGGCCGGGATCTCGCCTTCCAACCTGCTGATCACCGTCGTCGTTCAGCCGAGCGGACAGGGCCACGCGGTGCTGACCCTTCGTACCGATCGCGGCGATTTCGTGCTCGACAACATGCGCAACAAAATCCTGCTCTGGTCGGAAACCGAGTATCGATATCTGAAGCGCCAGTCCTCGACCGATGCCGGCAAGTGGATCAAACTGCAGGACGGTCGTGCCGACGCCGTCGGCAGCGTCAAGTAACGCCTCCGATTCCGATATCCAACTGCGCCCGGCTTGTGAGTTCGACCAAAACGCATTGTCAGTCGGGGGGGGGCTGCCTCGGCAACTCCCTCGGCGTCGCGGTCATCGTTCTTCTGGCTATGATAGGTGGATAAACGTATTCCGGCGACATCAACCGAGCCTCGTAGTCTTGCGCTGCAAAAAGGCGCCCAGATAATTCGCACCGCGACGGCCTTCAATTGCGACCACACATGAAGGAAGCTTCCCCACACAATCAGCGACTGCTGGCGCATCGTTCGGCTAACAGTCGCCGCACGGTCGCTCGACGGCCAACTGGGCACGCAATTACTGCCCCCACCATTGCTGGAATCCGCGATGCGATCTTCACGACCTCAACCCGTTGAAGAAGTGTCCGGACCCACTGATACGATTTTCTACGGCACGGACAGCACCTGCTATGCGTCGTGTTCACGCCGGGAGACTTTTGAACGATCAATCGGCAGCCAAGGTAGAGCAATGGTTTCCGGATCCCGGCAACATGTTTCGGACAAATTGGCGCACGCGAGATATCCTGCTTTTTTTGAGTTGGCTTTTTTGGTAGATGCTCGGCTTGTTTTATCACTATGAGCAGACATGCAGCATGATGTCGGTCGGCCGGAAAATCGTGATTTTTCTGTTGATGATCTGTTGATTGCCACTGAGAACTGACCCGGCGTTTCCACCGAGAATTGACCCGCTTATTAGGTATGTTTCGGCTCTGCGGTCGTGGTCAAGTTCCTCGTTTTCTCCTTTGTCGTTTTGGTGTCGTGCGCGGAGCTGTTCTTGAAGCGGAAGCTGTCGTTGCCGGTCTCGAGGATGTGGCAATGATGGGTGAGCCGGTCGAGCAGCGCGGTTGTCATCTTGGCATCGCCGAAGACACTGGCCCATTCGCTGAAGCTCAGGTTGGTGGTGATGATGACGCTCGTGTGCTCATAGAGCTTGCTCAGCAGATGGAACAGCATCGCACCGCCTGAAGCACTGAACGGCAGATAACCGAGCTCGTCGAGGATGACGAGATCGGAGTGTGCCAGGCGGTTGGCGATCTGGCCTGAGCGACCTTGGGACTTCTCCTGCTCGAGCGCGTTGACCAGTTCCACGGTCGAGAAGAACCGAACCCGCTTGTGATGATGTTCGATGGCCTGGACACCGATGGCCGTGGCGATATGCGTCTTGCCCGTGCCGGGACCGCCGACCAGGACAATGTTGTTGGCGTCGTCCAGGAAGTCGCAGCGATGAAGCTGACGGGCCAGCGCCTCGTTGATCTCACTGCTGGTGAAGTCGAAGCCGTTCAGGTCACGATAGGCTGGAAAGCGTGCCGTCTTGAGCTGGTAGGCCGTCGATCGAACTTCACGTTCCGCGGTCTCCGCCTTGAGGAGCTGCGACAGGATCGGGATTGCCGCCTCGAATGCCGGCGATCCCTGCTCGGTGAGTTCGCCGACGGCCTGGGCCATGCCGTGCATCTTCAGTTGCCGCAGCATGATGACGACAGCGCCGCTTGCTGGATTATGACGCATGGCGGGCCTCCGTCTTTCTCAGCGCATCGTATCGTTCGACATTGGCCTTGGGCTCGTTGACGAGCGTCAGGGCCTGAGGTGCATCGATGGTGGGCGGTGTGAAGGATTTGCCGTCGACGAGGCGATGCAGCAGGTTCAGCACGTGGGTCTTCGTGGGGACGCCGGACTTCAGCGCCATGTCGACCGCCGATAGCACGGCCTGTTCGTCGTGCTGGAGAACAAGGGCCAGGATATCGACCATCTCGCGGTCGCCACCCGGCTTCTTCAGGAGGTATTGCTGCAAGGTCCGGAACGCGTCCGGTAGCTCGGCAAAGGGTGCACCGTTGCGAAGCGCGCCTGGCTTGCGTTGCACGACCGCCAGATAGTGCCGCCAGTCGTAGATCGTCTGTCCCGGTCGGTCGTGAGAGCGATCGATGACGCGACGATGCTCGCAGACGATCTGGCCTTCCGCAGCAACCACGACACGATCCGGATAGACCCGCAGGCTCACCGGTCGATTGGCGAAGGATGCCGGCACGCTGTAGCGATTGCGCTCCAGATGGACGAGGCAGGTTGGCGTGACCCGCTTCGTATACTCCACGAAGCCGTCGAACGGACGGGTAACAGGCATCAATGCCAAAGCTTCCTCAGCCCAGATGTCGGCAATGGTGCCGCGCATCTGTCCGTGTGGGGTCTTTGCCCAGAATTCCTTGCACCGAAGCTCCAGCCAGTCGTTCAGGGCATCCAATGATGGAAAGCGCGGAACAGGTTGGAAGAAGCGATGACGCGCATCCTGAACATTCTTCTCGACCTGCCCTTTCTCCCAACCAGACGCGGGATTGCAGAACTCCGGCTCGAATACGTAGTGACTGGCCATCGCCAGGAAACGGACATTGACGTCGCGCTCTTTCCCGCGGCCGACCTTGTCGATCGCCGTGCGCATGTTGTCGTAGATTCCGCGGCCGGGGATGCCGCCGAAGACCCGGAATGCATGATTATGGGCATCGAACAGCATCTCATGCGTCTGCAGGAGATAGGCCCGAACGATGAAGGCGCGGCTGTAGCTCAGCTTCGTGTGCGCCACCTGCAGTTTGGTGCGCTCATTGCCGATGATGGCCCAATCTTCCGACCAATCGAACTGGAAGGCTTCGCCGGGGTCAAACGCCAGGGGCACATATGTCCCGCGGCCCGTCGTCTGCAATTCTCTCTGCCGATCATCACGCCATTCCCGAGCAAATGCCGCAACCCGATTGTAGGAGCCCTCGTAGCCAAGGCTCATCAGATCGGCATGCAACTGCTTCATCGTCCGCTTCTGCTTGCGGTTCTTCTTGGATTCGCTCTTCAGCCAGGCAGACAACCGATCAGCAAAAGGATCAAGCTTGCTTGGCCGCTCCGGGACTTTGAACTTCGGCTCCACGCCGTCCAGGCGCAGGTATTTGCGGATGGTATTCCGGGACAGGCCAGTCCTGCGGCAAATCTCCCGGATCGATAGTTCTTCTCGAAAATGCCAGCGTCGGATCACGCTCAATAACGCCATGTCGATCACTCCATAGCCCCCGCTGAAAACATGCGAGGGAAGGTTGGAACATGGGTCAATTCTCAATGGAAATATCAGGCCACGCCGGGTCAGTTCTCAGTGGCAATCAACAATTTACGGCGCATGGCGTCATCATGATCTTCTTCGTGGCCATGCCGCTGATCACCGGCCTGATGAATTATGTCGTGCCGCTGCAGATCGGCGCCCGCGATGTCGCCTTCCCCTTCCTCAATAATTTCTCCTTCTGGATGACCGTGGGCGGCGCCATTATCGTGATGATGTCGCTCTTCGTTGGGGAATTCGCCCGTACCGGCTGGCTCGCCTATCCGCCGCTCTCCGGCGCGGATTACAGTCCCGGCGTCGGCGTCGATTATTACATCTGGGGGCTACAGGTGGCCGGTGTCGGGACGACGTTGTCTGGCATCAACCTGATCGCCACAATCGTCAAGATGCGCGCGCCGGGCATGTCCTTCATGAAGATGCCGGTTTTCACATGGACCTCGCTCTGCTCCAACATCCTGATCGCCGCTACGTTCCCTATCCTTACGGCGACGCTCGCCCTTCTTTCGCTCGACCGTTACGTGGGAACAAATTTCTTCACGAATGATCTTGGCGGCAATTCGATGATGTATATCAACCTCATCTGGATCTGGGGCCATCCGGAGGTCTACATCCTCGTTCTGCCGGCCTTCGGCGTTTTCTCGGAAGTCGTATCGACTTTCTCCGGCAAGCGCCTGTTCGGATACACCTCGATGGTCTACGCGACCGTCGTCATCACCATCCTGTCCTATCTCGTGTGGGCACACCACTTCTTCACGATGGGTTCCGGCGCCTCTGTCAATGCCTTCTTCGGCATTGCCACGATGATCATCTCGATTCCGACCGGTGCGAAGATGTTCAACTGGCTGTTCACGATGTATCGAGGCCGCATCCGCTACGAGTTGCCCATGTACTGGACGATCGGCTTCATGGTCACGTTCGTGATTGGAGGTATGACAGGTGTTCTTCTTGCCGTTCCTCCCGCGGATTTCGTGCTCCACAATTCGCTGTTCCTGGTTGCCCATTTCCACAATGTGATTATCGGTGGTGTACTGTTCGGTCTGCTCGCGGGCATTGTCTATTGGTGGCCGAAGGCGTTCGGCTACAGGCTCGATCCCTTCTGGGGCAAGCTGAGCTTCTGGTTCTGGCAGATCGGTTTCTTCTTTGCCTTCATGCCGCTCTACGTGCTTGGCCTGATGGGTGTCACTCGCCGCGTCAGCCAGTTCGACGATCCGTCGCTACAGATCTGGTTCATCATTGCAGCTTTTGGCGCCTTCTTGATTATGCTGGGCATCGGGGCGTTCCTGGTCCAACTCTTCGTCAGCTATGCGAAACGTGATCAACTGAAGGACGAGACAGGCGATCCATGGGATGGCCGCACGCTCGAATGGTCCACCTCATCCCCTCCACCTGAGTATAACTTCGCCTTCACTCCAATCGTTCATGACCTCGATGCATGGTCGGATATGAAAGAGCGAGGTCATGAACGCCCGGTCGATGGTTTCCAGGCCATCCATATGCCGAAAAACACGGGTACTGGCGTTGTTCTCAGCGGGCTTAGCGTCGTTCTGGCTTTCGCTCTGATCTGGTACATCTGGTGGCTGGCGGCGCTGGCCTTCGTGGCGCTCATGAGCGTCGCGATTGCCCATACCTTCAATTACAAGCGGGACTACCACATCCCAGTCGAGACGGTCGTCGAGACGGAGGCCGCCCGCACCGACCTGCTTGCAGGAAGGGCATGAGACCATGAACCAAACTCACGACACTTCGTCGGTAAAGCCGGAATTCTACCAGAAACAGGAACGTCATCCGGAAAATGCCACCAGCCTGGGCTTCTGGATTTATCTGATGGGTGACTGCCTGATCTTTGCCGTCCTATTCGCCACCTATGGCGTGATCGGGCGCAATTATGCGGCAGGCCCGTCGCCGGCCGACCTGTTCGACCTGACGCTCGTCTCCATCAATACGGCATTCCTGCTTCTGTCGTCGATCACCTTCGGTTTCGCCATGCTGCAGATGGAGCGTGGCGCCAGATCGGAGACGCTTTTCTGGCTGGCCGTTACTGGTCTCTTCGGCCTCGCCTTTATCGGGCTGGAACTCTACGAGTTTATCAAGCTGATCGGGGAGGGGGCCACGCCGCAGCGCAGCGGCTTCCTGTCGGCCTTCTTCGTCCTCGTTGGAACACACGGCCTTCACGTCACCATTGGCATTGTCTGGCTTGTGACGCTGATGGTGCAAATCGCCAGGTATGGACTGAGCTCGGAAAACTGCCGGCGGCTCTCTTGCCTCTCCATGTTCTGGCATTTCCTCGACGTAGTCTGGGTGGGCGTGTTTTCCGTCGTCTACCTGATGGGAGTTTTGATATGAGTTCGAATCCACACGCCCACGCGCACGGCAACCATGATCATGACCATCAACACGGTGGGCTCGGCCATGGCGGGACGCATGGGTCCTTTCGTGGCTACGTAACGGGCTTCCTACTTGCTGCGATACTGACTGCGATTCCGTTCTGGCTGGTGATGGGTAATGTCCTTGAAAACAAGACCGCGACGGGCGTCTTGATCATACTCTTCGCTGCGGTGCAGATCGTGGTCCACATGATCTACTTCTTGCATATGAACTCCCGCGCGGAAGGCGGATGGACGCTGATGGCGCTAATTTTCACCGTCGTCATCATCTTTATCGCGGTTTCCGGCTCATTGTGGATCATGTACCACCTTAACGCGAATATGATGCCGATGACACCAGAAATGATGAAGAATATGCCGTAGCCAGCTCGCCAAGAACCCGGCTTACAGAACGAACAGACAGTCTTGGTTTAAAGTGGATCGCCTGGGAAGCGGTGCAGCGCATCAACCAGCCCGCGGAGATCCTCGCCGGTCCGATGCTCGTTGTCGCGACCATCGGTCTCGTCGTGAACCTTATCGGCGCCTATGCGCTA
The DNA here is from genome assembly GCF_020883495.1 of Shinella zoogloeoides. Taxonomy (NCBI): domain Bacteria; kingdom Pseudomonadati; phylum Pseudomonadota; class Alphaproteobacteria; order Hyphomicrobiales; family Rhizobiaceae; genus Shinella; species Shinella zoogloeoides. Next base: position 15,373 of record NZ_CP086613.1, read on the forward strand.
TGGTCCGGCGACAGCGGTGACAGCAACCTGCGTGGCGCGCTCCTTCACGTCGTCGGCGACCTTCTCGGATCGGTCGGCGCCATTGTGGCGGCCATCGGCATCATGCTCACCGGATGGAGTGTTCTTGACCCGCTTCTCTCGGTGCTGGTCGCCGGCCTCGTCATCCGCTCGGCCTGGGGGCTGGTTTCCGATTCCATCCGTGTGCTCCTGCAGGCCACGCCGAAAGGCATTGTTGCCGATGAAATCGAAGCGGGCCTCCTGAATCTGCCGGGCATCGCCGAGGCGGGCCACTTCCATGCATGGACCTTGACGGACGAAAGCATCGTCGCGACCGTCCACGTCAGCCCTAAGGAGGGGATCGACCCATTGACCCTGCCGTCGGTCGTCGCGTCCTTTCTCAAGGAAGGGCACGGCATCGATCATGTCACGGTCCAGGTGGACCCGCGGGGCGCGCTTCTCGCCCGGCACGCGTGATCGTGCCCTTCAATCAGCCGTCTGATCCAAAGCGATCCAAGTTAGGGCTCGCAGTCGAAAGAGTGTGGGCAAACCTGAAAAAACCCTCTTGAAGCTCTAGTCGCTAGAGAGAGTAAACGTTGCCAAAAAGCTCGCGGACAAATGGGTATCGAGGCATGAAACACATGGCCGCTGCAACGCTCAGGGCGCAATTGAACCGATTCCGGCCGCAGCTGGGGGATCTTGTTACGAGCATTGTGGTTGCGGTTTACCTGCTGCTGTTCCTTAATGTCACCTTCTGGTCCAAGGCGGGGCTTTACCTGAAAAATGATCCTTCGGCCTATGCGGCGCTTTGGGTCGCCATCTTCGCGCTTTTTGCAATTGGCACAGTAGCAGTTTCAATAAAGTACATCATCAAACCGGTTCTCATACTCTACATTGCCGTGGCGACGGCGGCGGCGTGGTTTACGGATACCTACGGTGTATTTGTGGACACGGATATGGTGCGCAACGCTTTTGAAACGACCAAGGCGGAAACCCAAGATCTGCTCACTCCAGGGCTCATTAAGCATTTTGCACTCTATTTCTTCCTGCCGACCGCATTTCTGACCTGGATACGCATCGTCCATCAGCCGTTCGGCCTGGAGTTGCCCCATAAAAACCGGCCAGGATCAGATTTCTGTTTGACGGTTTAAGAACTCACGCGGGGATCGATATCCCAAAGCCTTGTGCGGGTGAAGGGTGTTATAGTGCTCGAACCACAATGGCAGTTGGGCGATGACGGTTTCTGCGTCGGGAATGGGATTGACCGAGACGTAGTCGCGCTTGAATGTTTTGACAAAGGCTTCGGCCATTCCGTTGGACTGAGGGCTGCGAACCGGCGTCGTGCAAGGCTCCATTCCGATGTCCATCAGCAGCGATTTAGTGTCCTTTGCAATGAAGCACGAGCCGTTGTCGGTGAGCCATTCAATCGGCTTGGGAAGGGTGTTGATGCGACCGAAGCGGTTCTCGACTGCTGTGATGACAAGGTCCTGAACGTCTTCGCTCTTGATGCCTTGGGTGGTTGCGACATGGGCGATGGCTTCACGATCACAGCAGTCGAGAGCAAAGGCAACGCGGACCTTCTCTCTGTTGTCGCAGCCAATTTCGAAGCCGTCGGAACACCAACGCAGGTTCGAGTGCTCCACGGCAACACGGCCGTCATGGCGACGGCTATCAATGGCACCTGTGTGGCGTTGGAGAAGCATGCCGTGCACCTTCATCACCCGATAGACGCGTTTAGCGTTCGGCCATGGGCGGCTTTCGCTGCGGGCTCTACGACGTAAGATCGCGTGAACCCGGCGATATCCGTAGGTCGGCATCTCGGAGATGATCGCTTTGATTTCATCAACGAGATCATCATCCGCGAGCGGCGGCCGACCACGGGCTTTGGAAGGACGCTGTTTCACTCGCTCAGCCATGTTTGACCGGGCAACACCAAAAGTCTCGCACACAGCAGTCATCGGGAACTTCCCTTCGGCAACGACAGCGAGCGCAACAGGTGTTTTTTTGGGCCTGTGGCGATCTCAAGCGCCTCTTTGAGAATCTCGCCTTCCATCGTCTTCTTACCAAGCAGACGCTGCAACTCTTTCACCTGGTTTTGAAGGGCACGATATTCGGACGCCGGGACAACATCCTCCTCCGCAGCCGTGGCCGTCAGAGCGCCTTGAGTAGCGAGCTTACGCCAGGTGAACAACTGGTTCGGCTGAATGCCATAGCGGCGAGCAACAATGCTCACCGTAGCATCCGGCTCATATGTCTCCTGAATGATGGCAAGCTTCTCTGCCGTCGACCAGCGACGGCGGCGCTCAGGACCGGACAGGACTTCCATCTTCGGATTGTGACTAGTCATAATGGGCACATTACCTCGCACACTTACTAAGTGGGAGATCCTGTCCAGATATTTATGGGGCCATTACACGGCCGTAAGATTCGTCAAAACGTGATAACGATCTTCGTCTGCCTTATAGTTTTCGTGAGTTTGGGTGCGGCATTCTACAAGCCGTACTCAGCAGTTGTTCGTACCAAAAGAGATCTGGTAAAAACGCTCAATCCAATCACGCCGCTTGTTAGCACGACAAAATATATCCTCGGCGCAAGCCAGGAGATCATCATATCGGTGAAGCCGGTGGGTGAGGATGCAAAAATTGATGCGCGAGCAGATGGTTCCACCAAGCCTCGCGTCGCTATCATCGTCGTGGGAGAGACGGCACGCGCCGCGAACTTCTCCCTAGGCTCAGGACCCATTGATTTAGAGAAATGGCTGTGATTCAGACGGGCGTATAGGAGCCTGACTGATGAGCAATTTGTTCTGGCTGACGGACGAGCAAATGGCTCGTCTTCGGCCCTATTTTCCCAAGAGCCATGGTCGCCAGCGCGTTGATGATCGACGCGTTCTGAGCGGCATCATTTTCGTCAACCGCAACGGCCTCAGGTGGTGCGATGCGCCAAAGGAATATGGCTCCTCCAAGACGCTTTATAACCGCTGGAAACGTTGGGGTGACAAAGGCATCTTTCTCCAGATGATGGAAGGCTTGGCTGTGCCTGAGGCTACAGAGCGCAAGACCATCATGATTGACGCGACCTATCTCAAGGCCCACCGCACGGCTTCCAGCCTGCGGGTAAAAAAGGGGGCTCAGGCCGTCTGATTGGGCGCACGAAAGGCGGCATGAACACCAAGCTTCATGCCGTAACGGATGCGAATGGTCGCCCGATCAGTTTCTTCATAACAGCCGGTCAGGTCAGCGATTACACCGGTGCTGCCGCCTTGCTTGATGAACTTCCCAGGGCCAAATGGCTGCTGGCCGACCGTGGCTATGATGCCGACTGGTATCGTGACGCTTTGCAGGCGAAGGGGATCACTCCCTGCATTCCGGGTCGCAAATCCCGCAACAAGGCCATCAAATACGACAAACGCCGCTACAAACGGCGCAACCGGATCGAGATCATGTTCGGGCGTCTCAAAGACTGGCGGCGGGTAGCGACGCGCTATGACAGGTGCCCAATGGCCTTCCTCTCCGCCATCGCTCTCGCTGCTACCGTTATCTTCTGGCTCTGATCAACGAGATGCTGTAACGGGGCCTGCGCCGTGCATGACCAGCCCAAGCATCTTGCAATTGCTCATGGCAAGCTGTCGCTGTTCCCGTATCAGTCTCAATCGGAGGAATACGGGATGAAGCTGTTTATCGGACTGGATGTATCACTGGCGAAGACCGCCGTCTGTGTCATCAATGAGTATGGCAAGATCGCAAAGGAGGCGCAGGTTCCCAGTGATCCCCAGGCGATCGTGGACTTTGCAAACACCCTGGAGGGAGCGGTCGCCATCATCGGACTGGAAGCCGGACCGCTGTCCCAATGGCTGCATCGCGGCCTGGCCGATGCCGGGCTGGATGTTGTCCTGATGGAAACCCGGCAAGTGAAGGGTGCTCTGAAGGCAATGCCGATCAAAACGGACCGGCGCGACGCAGAAGGAATTGCCCGACTGCTTCACATGGGCTGGTTCAGGCCTGTACATTGCAAATCCGTGTCGGCACAGGAGGTTCGCGCGCTTTTGGCTGCCCGCAAGGCGATCCAGCAGGGCATGATCGCGCTGGAGCTATCTCTACGCGGACTGCTGAGAAACTTTGGCCTGAAGGTTGGCGCCATCTCACGCGGCCAGTTCGACGCCCGGATTAGGGAATTGGTGGATGGCAATGCCATGCTGCAAGCAGCGGCCGGGCCGATGTTACGTGCACGCGCAAGCCTGCGCCAGGAACTGGCCGGGCTCGAACGTCAGGTCCGTCTGCTTGCGAAGGATGACGCGGTGTGCCGGCTGTTGATGACGATGCCGGGGATTGGTGCGGTCGTCGCCTTGACTTTCCGATCCGCTGTCGATGATCCCGCGCGGTTCTCGTCGTCCAAGAAAGTTGGCCCATGGGTTGGCCTTACACCATCGCGCAACCAGTCCGGTGAGCGCGACGTGATCGGCGGCATTACGCGAGCTGGCGACGCCAATCTGCGAAGAGCCTTGTGCCAAGCGGCTACCGTCATGATCCATCGGGGCCGCTCGACATGGCTGAGAAGCTGGGCTGCACAGGTTGCCAAACGCCGAGGTGCAAAGCGCGCGATGGTGGCTTTGGCAAGGCGCATCGGCACAATCCTGCACCGGATGTGGAGGGATGGTACGGAATTCTCCATAGTCCCGTTGATCGCCAAATCGGCCTGAGCGTTTATAGCAGAACCATGTCGTTGATGTCTGTCTGACCGCAGACCTTCGAGGTCCCAACAGGGACGCGGTTCCGATGATGCCGTGGTCAGGACTGTCGCCGGCCTCGGTCGAGCACGCCAACGAGATGGGCACATCGGAATTGCCGCACTGGACCAGCATCATGTTGGCAGCCATCGCGCTGACCACGGACCGAAGCATGAACCCGGGGTGACCTCAAACGAAGGGCACAGCAAGCCAGGCATCGGCGAAAGGGAATTTGTCGGATTATTTGCCGCATCGGCAGCCTGACGGCGCTGCTGCGGCCCTTACATTTTGCTTGACTGGAACGGCCCCGTTACCGAAGTCCTGAGCCTAGACTCGTACGCGCGTGAGACCAATCCGGAGCTCGCACGGCAAGACGTCATCTACTTTTCGAATGTTTCAAGCTGCGGCACGGCCACTGACGTTTCCTTACCCTGCATGTTCTCCAATCTGAAGCGATCGGGTTACGACCATAAGACCGGATTGGAGAACGAGAACGTCCTCGATGTTCTCGTCCGAGCGGGCGTTGATGTGACCTGGATGGAAAACAATACCGGCAGCAAGGGTGTTGCCGACCGAGTTCGCAACGTGATCATTACAGGATCGTCCGATTCACGGTTCTGCAAGGACGGTGACTGCAAAGACGAGATATTCCTGGAGAAAATCGATGAATGGCTGAACGGGATTACGAAGGACAGCGTTCTGGTGTTGCATCAACTCGGCAATCACGGACCGGCTTACTACGAGCGTTATCCGGATGCGTTTCGAAAATTCATTCCTGACTGCCGGACGACGGAGCTTTCCCGATGCAAGGACGCGGAGATCGTCAACGCTTATGACAACGCCATTCTCTATACGGATTTCATCCTATCGAAGATCGTAGAACGTCTGAAGGCGCGGACAGTGACGCTATCCACCGGCTTCCTCTACGTTTCGGACCATGGCGAATCGCTCGGCGAGAATAATCTATACCTGCATGGCACGCCCTACTTCATGGCGCCAGACGAACAGACGCGTGTGCCGCTGATCGCATGGTTCGATCGGCAATTCGCCTCATCCATGGGGTTAAATCTCGATTGCCTGAAAAAATCTGCGACCATGCCGTTGTCGCACGATAATCTCTTCTCCAGCTTGCTTGGCATGATGAACGTCACGACCAAAGCCTACGAGCGTGATCTCGACATGTACGCCGCCTGTCGCAGGGCATTGGCGGCCCTCCCGGGCTCCTGATCCTAAAGACCAGACACGGAGTGCGGTCGCCCGGCCTCATGGGGCGTTCCCGCATACGGCTATCATTGGCTTAGCCGCGACATTTTGTCAAAGACACTAAAACCTTCTTGGCTAGTCTTGACCCTATAGCCACTAGAGAAACTACGTTTGCAGACAGTCGTTGAAACCATGATTGCCTAGACGGCAAGACTTCAAGGATTATGGTCATGAGTTCTGGTAATGCCTCGGAAACTGGGCTTCTCTGCCCCTCCTGCCGCGTGAATCTTGTAATGAGCGAACGCCAGGGCATTGAAATCGACTACTGTCCGCAGTGCCGCGGCGTATGGCTGGATCGCGGTGAACTGGACAAGATAATTGACCGCAGTCTGGGTATCGGCCTTGCGACCCCCAAAGAGAGCGGTCAGTCCGCTCAGGTCCAGCAGATCTCCCATGGACATCGCTCCGACCACGGCCACTCCAGCCACGGGTATGAGCGTGGCGATCGCCACCGCTCATTTCTGGGGCGGCTGTTTGACTGAGTGCTGAAACAGATATATCACTCTACGGCGCGCCTCCCGAGAAGTACCTGGAGAGTGACGATGATGAGTATAGGCGATCTCTCACGTTTGAGCGGCATTAAAATCCAAAACGGTCCGCTCTTTTGAGCAAATGAGGCTTCGATCCCACGCGGAGCGTTCCGATAGTAACCATCGGCGCTATTCCAATGAAGAGAGCAACCGGCTCATGCTTATCCGACACGCTTGCAATCTTGGGGGCCGATAGCCGCCATCCGCGAAATTATCCAACTGAAGCATCATCCAAAGAATTCACGCAAGCAGGCTGACCGGATTGTCATGTAGCAATTGGCCGATCGATGTGCGGGAGAAGTTGCTCGCTTGAAGAAGCTGGAAGAGGAACTCGTCCGTATTACCTCCCGTAGCCAGGAATTAGGGCGGCGATTGCTACGTAATCATGGTAGTGGCCTCGAGATTAGACCGTTGACCCGTATTGGCAAAAATGTCGAAAAGTCGCGAGACTGGAGTCTTTTCACAGACACGTATGGTCACGCCCAAAGGCCGAGAAAAGGGCGGTCCTTGTTTTGGGGTGGCGCTTTCGTCCTCTTGATTGGATGGACGGGGCTCTCCTGGCTCGGATACCTTGCCGCAGACCCCCTCATCGCTTGGTTGAAGGCCACTGTGCTCGGCGCCATCGACGGTGGAGAGGGGGTTGCGGAAGCTGTAGGCGGAAAGGCCGCCGGAGACGCGGTTCAGGTTCTCAACAGCAGCGGCATCGCCGGGCAAATGTTGAACTTCGCAGGCATGATCGCCAAGCCTGCCATATTCGCGATCTGGTTCCTAGGCATTGTCGTGCTTACTTTGGCGCCCATTATAGCATCAGTTGCGATACGCTTTCTGTCAAACCGCCGTTAAGCAGGATGCCAACACTCGAAGCAAAATTACCGAACAAACAGCGCGACTTTGAAGATATTGATAGATGATGAGAAAAATTGTTTTTGCCGTTCTTTTCGCCTTAGTGGCCACTTCAGTAGTGTTCAGCTTGATCGGCGTTCTAACCGTCTGGAGTCCGATGGAGTGGTTCCAGCCGTCTGAACGTTGACTGCTGGTCTGGACGACGTTGGGGCGTGGGCAATCGGTCCACACCAGATTTCGCGAGCCGCCCCTATGTCTTCAATCCCGGCGAGACCGCCTATCCGCCGCCAAGGCCGGCATGGTGGGGATGACCCACGCGCTTGCGCTCGAAGCCGGCCCGCGCGGCGTCACCGTCAACGCCGTTGCTCCGGGCTGGGTCGAAACCGGCGCCTCCACGGACGAGGAGCGCCGCGCGGCCGAGGCGACGCCCTGCGGGCGCGCCGGAACGCCCGACGAGATCGCCGCCGCCGTCGGCTTTCTGGCATCGCCGAAGGCGAGCTACATCAACGGCGCCGTGCTGGTCGTGGACGGCGGTAATATCCTTCAGGAAAGAAAGGCGTAAGCGGGTGCCGCGGTCACCGCCGCGACATCTCGATTGTGCTCAGCCGCGAACATGTTCGGGGCGGAACCCGATCCCGATCAGCCGTCCCGTCAGATGCGGCAGGAGCCGGGAGCGTGCGATGAACCGCAGGAAGGCCGGCGGCCGCTTCGGCTGGGACGCGTCGGCCGCGGGACCGCGCTTGCGACGCATCATCAGCTGGACCTTCTGCGTCGCCTTCGTCGGGAATGCGCGACGCTTCTGAACCGCGGCAAGATGCCCGGAGGAGCACGACCCGTCCTTCAGCGGCCCGGCAAGGATGTTTGCGGCGGCGACGGCGTCCTGCACCGCGAGGTTCACCCCGACCCCGCCGATCGGCGACATCGCGTGGGCGGCATCGCCGATGCAGAGCAGGCCCGGCTTCCACCAGCGCCTGGCGCGGTCCATGCGAACCCGCAGCAGGTGAACGTCCGGCCAGCCGGCGATCTCCTCGAACCGTTCCAGGGGGAGGGGCGCAACAGCCGCCAGCCGCTTCCGCAGTTCCGAAAGCCCGTCGCCTTTCACGTCTTCGAAGCGTCCCTTGCCGATAACGAAGCCGATCTGCCAGTAGTCGCCGCGGTCGATCATGACGAGCCCTTGGGAGGGGCCGGCATGACCCATCGGCATCGCCGGATCGTCCGGCCGGCGGGAAACCCGCATCCACAGGACATCGACATTCGAGCCGAGGTCCTCGATCTCAAGGCCGGCCTCGCGCCGGACGATCGATTCCCGTCCATCGGCACCGACGGTCAACGACGCGCGGATCGTCTTCTCGTTCCCCCTCTCGATGATCCGGACACCCTGCACCGCACCGTCTTCTTCCACGAGGCCCACGACCTGGCAGCCCATGAGAAGGCGAAAGCCGGGATAGGCGGCGGCCTTGCGGGCAAGGAAGTCGAGAAAATCCCACTGCGGCATGAAGGCAATGAACTTACAGCAGGTCGGCAACCGGGAGAAATCGGCGATCTTCGCCGTCCGGCCGTCGATCTCGGCGTAGAGGGCAGGGGCTTGCTGATGCGGCAGGGCAAGGAATTCGTCGAGCAGCCCGAGTTCGGCCATGACCTCGAGGGTCGAGGGATGAATGGTGTCGCCACGGAAATCCCGGAGGAAATCGTCATGCTTTTCGATCACCGTCACGGGAACGCCGGCGCGTGCCAGAAGCAACCCCAGCATGAGGCCGGCAGGGCCGGCGCCGACAATGCAGCAACTCTGTTGGCACAACGGGTGTTTGCTCCTTTTCGACTCTGCTGCCGCCAACAAGACGATTCAACCCGGATCGGCTTCGACCTGACCGTGATGGTGCCTGACGAGTTCGTCACGGGAGCTGACGATCTTGGCGATCACCTCCAGTTTCGTGCCGTCGTCGAACATCAGCGTCAAGCGGTCGGCCTGGCGCCCCGTCATGTCGGAGACTGGATCCCCAAGAAGGAGCCGAATGCCATTTGGCTGCATTCTCAACTCGGCATGAGCGGGGATCGGAACGAAATCCTCGAAGCGGCGCTGCTGGGAAACATCATCGGCGGGTTGTGACGACAGCGTCGAAACCGATCGAAAGGTCTCGCTTGCGACAGACGACAGACGCATCTCGCCGTCCGTCCCGTTCCAGATCGTCAGGAACCCCTTGGTCTGACCGCTTGGTTGATCCACAACGAGGAGTTCGGCGTGCTCGACCAGCAAGGCGCGAGGCGGATTATCATGGAGAGACAAATCGTCCGAAGCGCCGGCGGCGAAAGCCGGCAGCGTGGTTGCAAACATTGTCGCAGCGCAGGCGATCATGCGCATGGCCCAGGTTCTCCGACTTTTGATCCGGATGTTGTCTTACCAGAATTCTCGCCGGAATAATGACGCACTGTCCTTCACAAATGCGGCATATGGACACCGGACCATCTACATGGATGATTGACGTTCGCCCGCTACCGCACCAGTTTCCAAGCAGTCGCGATAAAGCTGGTAACGAGGGCGCAAGATGATGAGCAGCGAGCCGGGGCATGCGCATTCCGATGGAGATCACGACCACCAACACGGAGCCGAGGTGACGCAATCGAACGAGCGCCGGATCAGGCTCGTGTTCATCCTGACCGCCGGTTATGCGCTGGTGCAGGCAATTGGTGGCTGGCTTGCAGGTTCTCTTGCGCTGATCGCGGACGCCGGACACATGGTCTCGGATTCGGCAGCCTTGCTGCTTGCGCTGGTGGCCTATCGTGTGGCGCGCTGGCCGATAGATGCGCAGCGGACCTACGGCTTTCACCGTGTCCGGGTCCTGGCGGCCCTTGCCAACGGCGCGACCCTGCTGCTGCTCGTCGCGTGGATCGCCTGGGAGGCCGTGCAGCGCATCAACCAGCCAGCGGAAATCCTCGCCGGTCCGATGCTCGTTGTCGCGACCATCGGTCTCGTCGTGAACCTTGTTGGCGCCTATGCGCTATGGTCCGGCGACAGCGGTGACAGCAACCTGCGTGGCGCGCTTCTTCACGTCGTCGGCGACCTTCTCGGATCGGTCGGCGCCATTGTGGCGGCCATCGGCATCATGCTGACCGGATGGAGCATCCTTGACCCGCTTCTCTCGGTGCTGGTCGCCGGCCTTGTCATCCGCTCGGCCTGGGGGCTGGTTTCCGATTCCATCCGCGTGCTCCTGCAGGCCACGCCGAAGGGCATTGTTGCCGATGAAATCGAAGCGGGCCTCCTGAATCTGCCGGGCATCGCCGAGGCGGGCCACTTCCATGCATGGACCTTGACGGACGAAAGCATCGTCGCGACCGTCCACGTCAGCCCTAAGGAGGGGATCGACCCATTGACCCTGCCGTCGGTCGTCGCGTCCTTTCTCAAGGAAGGGCACGGCATCGATCATGTCACGGTCCAGGTGGACCCGCGGGGCGCGCTTCTCGCCCGGCACGCGTGATCGTGCCCTTCAATCAGCCGTCTGATCCGAAGCGGTCCGGGTTGAAGGTGCTCGACGCATCAAGTGCCCGTGTTGTTTGCGAACCGCGTCGCGTATCGTCGACGCTTGCGACGGCACGCTGCAGGCTAGCCGGAAGCGTCAGCCGTTGAAGCGCCTCGGCCGGTGCAAGCGCCCAATCGAGCATCGCCTTGTCGGAAACCGTCCATGCGCTTGCCTGGTGAAGGTCAAGAAGGCCGGATTCGGCGACAGCGGGCTGGCGCAATACCCGCCCCGTGATGCCGAGGCCTCCCATGGCCTTGAACGTTGAGGAGGGAATGAAAGCGGAGGTGTTTACACTCACAACGCGTTCGATTTCAGCTGCTCGAAACGTGGGGAGCGGAGCGCTGATGGTCGCCAGGTCGAAGAACGCCGGTTGTTCGACGGTCATTTCGCCCGCGGCCTGCATCTCGAGCGCCTTTTCCGCGCGGCTTTTGCGTGTCGGCAGCAACGCGGTCACGAGACTGTTCGGCGAGGTGTCATCTTCGGACAGTGCAGCGCCGGCGGAGCTCGCGGCCACGATCGATTTCGAGCCGACGCGTCGCTTGTAGTCCGCCATGGCCACGTTGTAGCCGGGCAGGGGGCGACCATCGGCGGGAACGTGCAGTGTCTTGCCGTTCGGGAAGATGCGCACAAGCTCTTGACGCGACATCCGTGGCCAGGCGCGCACATTGCCGACATCGAGATGCACGAAGGGCGAGCCCGATTTCGGATAGTAGCCGACGCCGCCAACCTGCATTTGCATGGCGGTGGCCCTGAGCTTTGCCAGCTTCACGCCAGGGATGAAGAAGTCCATCGCCTTGCCGAGCGTGTGCTGGCTGTTCTTGGCGACGCCCGAACTGCGCGAACGACCGCGCAGCATATTGTTGGTGGCGGGGGAGCGGTAGGCGGAGACGATGTGGATGTAATCCTTCGCGCCGCTGCGCTGATAGACTTCCCAGACGAGGTCGAGCAGGCGAGGGTCCATGCGAGCAGGTTCGTTCCGGCGCCAGTCGCGCAGGAAGCGGTTGACCTGCGCGAGACCCTTCGGGTCGAACCTGCCGTCGCGCTTGAAGGTGATCGTCGCCCGCTCGCCGGTGTGGGTGAAGAACAGTTTCAGCGATCGATCTTCCGCGGCAGCCGTGGCAGCGGTCAGTGCGACGACAGAGGCGGCGGCGGCCGTGATTGTGGAGGCTTGCGCAACCCAGCGCGCAATCGTCTCGATTCCCTTGTCGGCAGCAGCGTGGAACAGGCGCGCAAGAAACGCAGTCACAGGATACTCAGACACAGTAGTTCCGATCCAAACGAGATACATCACGGGGCGGCAGAGACATCTCGCCGCAGATTGCTTGCGAGGATTATGGTCAACAAAGATTTAAGAAGCCGTTGATGCCTGGTGGTCATCGATCGGCCCCTTGACGGTGTTGCCGGCGGACAATCTCCTCGACGATGCGCTCGGCATCCGGCCCGGCACCCATGACGAGAGCGGACGCCCTGTTTCGTTGCCACGGCCGGCCCGCGAAGTAGAGCCCAGGCACAGGGGAAACGCCGTTGGTGTGCGAGAACGTGCCATCCGGTCCTACGGCCGACGGAATCTCCACCCAAGCCGTCTCGTCGCGATAGCCGGTCGCCCAGATAACCGTTCGCACGGTGGCGGAGCTGCCGTCGGAAAACGTCGCCGTCTCGCCTGAGGAGGCGACAAGGCGCGGCACAAGCCGGACACCTGCCTGCGCCAGGTGTGTGTCGCCTTGTCCGCGGTCAGGAAAGGCATCGGCAGCGCGCACCTTGCGGCCGATCCATGACTCCGGCGAGGCTTTCAGAATTCCGAGCAAGCGGAGCCACCACCAGATCGACTTCCCGAACAGCCCTTCTCGGAACAGTTTTCGAGGCTTGCCCCGGGAAAGCATCACAGGTTGCAGGGTCCGGCATTCAAGCGCGATGTCACGACCGCTTGCCCCGTCTCCAACGACGAGGACCGGTCCATCGGGCACACTCGCTGGTTTCTGATAGGTTTGCGGCGTCAACTGCAGCACCTCAGATCCGAAGCCGCTAGAGATGGACGGGACTATCGGTTTCTGAAAACCCCCGGTCGCGACAATCACTTCACTAGCTTCGATTTTCTCGCCCGAGTCCGTTTCTGCGAGGAAGACCCGGTTCGCACGCGACAGGCGCGCGACCCGTGTTCCCGATCGCACCGGCAGGCTGAAACGCGCGGCGTAGTCTTCCAGGTAGACAGCAAACTCGTCGCGGCTCGGATATTGCTCCCGGTTGCCGGCAAGGGGCAGGCCTGGAATGGCGCTGAACTGGCGTGGAGTGAACAGGGTCAGCGAAGCGTAGCGGCTGCGCCAGCTGTCGCCGACGCGCGGATGGGCGTCGACGATCAGGAAAGGCAGACCGGCCCTGCGCAGGTAGTACCCTGCGGCAAGGCCAGCTTGGCCGGCTCCGATGACAAGCACCTGCCGCGCCGTCACGAAACCACCACGACGCGTGTTCCTACCGGGACGCGCTCATAGAGGTCTTCGACGTGACCGTTGACCATTCGTATGCAACCATTCGAAACCGCCTTGCCTATCGTCCAGGGCTCGGTCGTGCCATGGATGCGATAGAGGGTGTCTCTGCCGTCTCGAAACAAATAGAGAGCCCTCGAGCCCAGCGGGTTCTTCGGCCCGCCGGGAACGCCGTCGGCATAGCGCGCATATTTCTTCGGATCACGCCGGATCATGTTGTCGGTCGGGCGCCAGCTTGGCCATTTCGCCTTCCGGCCGACAGTCGCAGTGCCAGAGAACGCCAGGCCCGCGCGCCCGACACCGACGCCGTAGCGGCGGGCAAGACCACCTTCTTCGATGAGATAGAGAAAGCGATCCCTCGGCACGACGACGATGGTGCCGGCAGTTTCCGGATAGGGAGATGTCACCAGTTGCGGCAGAAATCTCTCATCGATGTCGATCGTATGTTTCTTGCCTTGCGCGACGGCGAGCGCGGGTGAGGCAAGGAGAGCGACGGCGGCAAGGCCGAAGGTCCGTCGATCCAGAACCGGGGAGGCCGGCCGCTCCGCTGTTGGTGATTGTTCGGTGTCGTGGTTTGAAAGTCGTCTCATGGAAGTGTTCCTTGGCACGGGCAGGGCTCGCTATGCGGTCTGCAATCGGCAATGAAATGGGAATGGTGGGTGAGCGGCCGAGCGTGTGCCGCGGTCGCGTCACACCGGAGACCGGATCGCGCACGCGGGCGTCCCCGGTTGGTTCAAGCCGAGCGAGGGGGAGGCAGAATCAGCCGGGCTGGAACTGATGATTGCGTGTCGAAAGCTTGATTGGGGCGAATCCGGCGGACCGGTGCGGCCACCGGCCAGAACCACGCGACCAGCCAGCTGCAGGCTTCGTGACAGGTTTCTAGGCTCGCCGGATGGTCAAGCTCTGAATCATCAGTGTCTATCGCCAAAAGGCTCACGCTGCTCTGTAACGGGTCGGACAGCGCGTGGCTGCGCGCCGCCACCGACGCCGCGGCGCTTGTCCCGACGACGAGCGACATAAGGAGGACAATGATCAACTTCATGACGGCGCGGTGCATGCGCGTAATGCCCGGATCGCTGGATTTTCGAAGACCTATCTCACGGCATTATACTTAACAGGCGATTACCGGGATGTGCAGAGTAGGGGCGAAGCGCCTGCCTTCGCTCGTGACCCGTTGAAATTGCCGGTAATTTTCGATGCCGTGCGTTTGATTCGTGGCATCGGCAAGAGTCAGATCACTATTGCAATCCACGTTCGGAGTTTTGCTGCCGATCGCACTCGGCGATGATTAGACATACTGACAGCTGCTCCGACAGCACCGACTCTAATGCCGATGTCGCTGCGCGCATCGTGAAGGCGGCAATGAGCCTCTCGGCCCTTGTAGGTCCATCATCGATGGTTGGCGCGGATGGGTAGTATTGCTGGCGGCCAGCAGCGGCAGTTCGCCGCGCGACATCTCGCTTTGCCGGTTGCGATTGACCAAAGTGTTCCGAACAGGCAGGCGATATCCTGCAATCGTGCAAGATTGTGAAGGAGAAACCACATGCTTAAACGACGAGACGTATTGCTGGGTGCAGCGATTGGCACCATAGCGTTGACGGCGCTGCCTGTCAGAGCGGCAACGAAAGACCATCAGGTGATGATGCTCAACAAAGGCAAGAAGGGCGCGATGGTCTTCGAGCCCGATTTCATTGTGGCCGCGCCTGGCGATACTGTGACCTTTGTGCCCGTCGACAAGGGCCACAATGCCGAAACCATCAAGGGATTGATCCCGGATGGAGCGAACGCGTTCAAAGGCAAAATCAACGAGCAGATCACGGTAACCGTCGAGCAGGAAGGCATCTATGGTGTAAAATGCCTTCCGCACTATGGAATGGGGATGGTGGCGCTCATCGCGGTGGGGCAGCCGGTCAACCTAGAACAGGCCAGGACGGTCAAACATATAGGCAAGGCAAGGAAGGTGTTCGAGGAACTGCTGGCGCAGGTACCGACGACGTGAGTTCTTGAAGCAACGCCACACACGACCCGGCTTCTTGTCATGCCATGACAGTTATTCACCTGTGCGCAACGGTACACGTCGCCCGGCTCGGCGGCTTTGTGCGCAGGATAGGCAATCATCGCGGATTGAGGCGGGAAGAGCCTGCAGCCGTGCGGCGTGGCGCTCCGCTGCCCCAATCATCTTATCAACCCGCCGTCATCGTCGATGACGGCGACCCAATATTCAGGACGGTGCAGCGACATGAACAAATTCAAAGCCTTATTCTTAACGTCCTTTGCAATGACAGTTTTGACGGCCGCCCCGGCAATGGCGCACTCCGTGCTCAAGAATTCGTCGCCGACTGCCGATACGACCGTGGAAGCACCAAGGTCGCTTGAGCTCACGTTCTCCGAAACCGTCAACCTGCGCTTCAGCAGTATCGAACTCACCGGGCCTGATGGTGCGGCGGTGCGACTGGGCAAGCCTGTCAATTCGCAGGATGGTCATACGCTTCTTGCGCCCCTTCCGGAGCCGCTGTCTTCAGGAAGGTATGATGTCAAATGGGATGCTCTTTCCAAGGATGGTCATAAGATAAACGGCAGCTTTAGCTTTTTCGTCAAATGAGGTGCCGTGAATGGCGGACCCGGTAATTGTCCTCATCCTGTGCCGGGGCGCAATATTCGGAGCAGCCCTTATGATCTGGGGGGCGTCATTGTTTCGCTGGCGCCTCCAGCCTCATGCAGAGAGGATGCGTTTCGAGGGGTGGATGATTCTGTGCCTGGTTGTCGCGGTCTTTATTCTCCTGCCGGCACAGGCGGCCCGGGTTTCTGACGGGTGGGGCGATATTTTTGAACCGGGCCTTCTTCGGGATGTCATAGTTTTCACCACGCCCGGAAGGTCGTGGGCTCTCCAGGCGGCGGCGATCACGGTGGCTGCGTTTGCATTTGTCATGCAATGGACAAGGGCCACCGTGCTGTCGATAGTGATCGTGTTCATTGCGCAATCGATGACCGGACATGCCGCAGCATCCGAAGGCGTATTCGGGTATGTGCGGCAGGCGAATGACGTGCTTCACCAGATCGCTGCGGGAGCTTGGTTGGGTGCGCTGCCGTATGTCTTGCGGCTTCTGCCGGACGTGGAAAAGCTTGACGCGAAGATGATTCTTATCCGTTATTCAGGCGAGGGCCATTTTTGGGTTTCGCTTCTGCTCGTGACCGGGTTGATTGCTACTCTTTGGATCTTCGAAGGAATACCGCTTGACTGGAGCATTCGCTATCAGCTGCTTTGGGCTTTGAAGGTGTTCGTGACAATGGCCATGGTCGGACTTGCGGTGTGCAATCGTTACTTCCTGGTGCCGCGTCTTCGGGACAGGCCCGACGCATTGTCGGCGCTCGCGAGAGCAACCAGACTCGAGATCGCGCTTGGGCTATTGGCCGTTGCGCTAGTTGCATGGTTTGGAACGCTCGAACCACGTTGAGCGGTGTCTTCGGCTCTCCGAGTGTCAGGCGCATGGACGCGCGAGACGGGAATCATTAATAATCTGGACACGTTGATCAGGAATGAATCGGAGTGGTGATGAATTTCGGACGGTTGATCGCAGGTGCGAGCCTATCGGCTCTCTGGTCTTTTGTCGGCAACGGCGCATGGGCTCATCCGTCCGCGATGGTCACGGGAAATTTCACGTCTCAACCAATCGGTCATTTTGAGTTTTGCAAGCGAAACACGTCAGAATGCACGTTACGTTCCAGGAAAACGGCGCCATTGCCAATGTCGAGCGAGTTCCTTGCGCAGTTGCAGCAATTGAATGTTTCAGTGAATAAAGCAATCAAGCCCATAAGTGATTTTGATCTATACGGAGTGGAAGAATACTGGACCTATCCAGTCGATGCAGGCGATTGCGAGGATTATGTGCTCGCAAAACGTCGTGTTTTGATCGAGGATGGTATCCCGTCGTCAACGGTGCTCATTACGGTATTGCGTCGACCGAACGGTGAGGGGCACGCCGTTCTGACGGTGAGAACCGACATCGGAGACGTCATTCTTGATAATCTGACGGATGCCGTCTTGAACTGGGACGAAACTGGCTACACTTACCTGAAGCGACAGGCGGTCGACCATACGGGGCGCTGGGTGTCCATTCGAGACGGCGACGCTCCGCTGGTCGGTTCCGTTCACTGAAGTTCGGGGTCGAGGAGGCTTCGCCGTCCGAGCTTTTTTCGTCTCGACCAAACTGCGACACGAGCACGGCGACAATCGCAGCCGCCGACGAATTGCCGGTTATCCAAACCATGCCTAGCGGAACTTAGCTCTGGCACCCGCGATCGAGCGCTCCTGACAGCAAGAGCTTTACGTTCAGACACATACGGTGCGGAGTGTTGATATGGTAATCGTCCCGTCGTCCAAAGCTGAACTTCGGAAAGAGCAGCGCAAAATCCTCTTGAGAAGCGGTGCGGCTGCCATGGTGTGCATGCTGGCCCTCGGTGGCGCGCAATACTTTCTACGCGGCGCCAAGGTTTTCCCGGACGAAAATCTGGAATCGCGGCTATTATTCATAGCCGCCGCGAACTTGCTTCTCGTCGTTTGGGTCATCATAGGTGTCGCCATGGTGGCACGAGGCCGACGTCATTCTGCGGAAGATATCGGCGGATCGGCATACTCTCGCCCGAGCCCTAGAATTGCCGTTGCAGCCGCTTTTCTTCAAAACACGCTCGAACAATTCGTCATCGCGTCCGTGACGTTATCCGCGCTCGTGATGCTGGAAGGCGCGGCGATGATGCCGTTTATCGCGGCTTCTGTGGTCCTGTTCGGTGTCGGCCGCGTTTGCTTCTTAGTCGGGTACTCAAAAGGGGCCGGTGGCCGTGCGTTTGGAATGGCCCTGACTGCGCTCCCCAGCATCGCGGCGTTCGTGATCGCGTTGGCGCATTTGATCACGCGGGTCTGGCAAACGTGATGCTGACGACGTCAATTCTGGCATGCTGATGGATCGGCATGGGGCCCCGGCGGGCTTGAATCCGACCCTTCTTTTGAATCCGTCGTAAAAATCGTGGCGCGCGTTTATGCCTCTTGCACCTCAAGCACCTAGAGGTTTTATGATCCGGCTCCCTTGATTTGGAGACGAGATGTTCAGGCGGCAATTTCTGGGATCGACCGCGGCAGCTTTCACCCTGCTTGCCGCAAACCGCGTAGTTGCGCAGACGACCGCCACAAGCGCGGCGACGGACCTTCTGCAGCCGGGGCCGTTGCCCGAGCGGATTCTGGGACGCGACGACGCACCGGTTACCGTTATCGAATATGCGTCGATGACATGCGGGCATTGCGCCAACTTTCACCTGAACGTGTGGCCAGCCTTCAAGGCAGAGTTCATCGATACGGGTAAGGTCCGATTCATTCTGCGTGAGTTCCCGTTTGATCCGCGCGCGACCGCCGCCTTCATGCTTGCCCGCTGCATGGGTGACGACAGATGGTATCCGACGGTCGACCTCCTCTTCCGTAACCAGCCGCGTTGGGCGCGTGCTCAGGACGGCAAGGAAGGGTTCCTCTCGGTCCTGTCGATGACCGGTCTCAAGGAAGCCGATCTTGAGGCTTGCCTTAGCGACCAGGCGCTGCTCGACAAGGTCAATGCGGTCGCGGCCAGAGGTCAGGAACTTGGCGTCGATTCGACGCCGACCTTCTTCATCAACGGTGAAAAATACACCGGCGTAATGCCGATCGAGCAATTGCGCGCCGTCATCGAACCGATTGTCGCGGGAGCAAAGAAGTGATGCTGCTGAAAATCAGGAACGTCTTTCTTTCCGCGCTCTTTCTGGTTGCTGTTCCAGCCTTCGCCGAGGAACGGGCGGACCAGGTAGCAGCTCGCGTCGGAGATTCCGAGATTCTGGAATCCGACGTATCGTTCGCAACCTCGTTCCTCGGCGATCCCAACCCCAAGGCAACACCCGAGGCACGCAAGTCCGCGGTCGTCGATGCGCTGATCGACCTCAAGGTGGTCTCTGACGCCGCGATCAAGGACGGGCTGGAGAACGACGAGACGTTCAAGCGGCAGATGGTGTTCCTGAGGCAACAGGCGCTTCGGCAGGCCTATCTCGCCAAGGCTGCCGCCGCCGCTGTAACCGAGGACGCACTGCGCAAGGTCTATAACGAACGGGTCGCCGCCATGCCGTCGGTCGAAGAGGTTCGCGTCCGGCACATCCTGCTGAAGGACAGGGCTGGCGCTGAGGCAGCGATGAGGGATATAGCCGCGGGCAAGTCCTTTGAAGAGGTGGCCGGGAGCGTTTCGCTGGATGAGACGTCGAAGAAGAGCGGCGGTGATCTTGGCTTTCTGACCATGGAACAACTCCCGCCGGAGCTGGGAGGGGCGATCGTAACGATGAAGACCGGTGAGATTGCCGCAAAGCCCGTGGAGACGCCCTTCGGCTTTCATGTCGTAAAACTCGAAGAGCGGCGCAAGCGTGAACCACCGGCATTCGAGGTTGTGTCGACGGAGTTGCGCCGCGGCATGGAAGCCCAGGCGGTGAGCAAGATCGTCGCTGACCTCAAGGCGGCCGCGCGGATAGAGAAGCTCGTGCCCGATGTTGCGATGCCTGAGGGATCGGATGACGGACACGAGCATGGTGCCGAGGGCGGGGAATAGCGCAAGGCTATCGTTTCTTTCGTGCAATCCCGTTCCCTTGTTCTGATCATTCTCGTGTCCCGGCATCTCATGCGGTCGTTCCATTCTCTGCTGCCAAAATTCCTCGCCGTCTCTCTCATCGCGATCATGCTATCGGGATGCGTTGCCATGGAGCTTGCCGAACTCTCCAGCGAGCCGCCAAAGCTTTCCGCCGCCGTCGTGGCCGCGATGGCGAAGAAGGGTATGCGGCCTGAAGATCCTGTCCTTGTGCGGATATTCAAGCAGGAGAGTGAGCTGGAGGTCTGGAAGGCGGATGCATCAGGCCGTTACAAGCTCTTCAAGACCTATCCGATGTGCCGGTGGTCCGGCAAACTCGGCCCCAAGACGAAAGATGGCGATCGCCAGGCGCCGGAAGGCTTCTATCATGTCTCAGCCGGCATGCTGAATCCACAGTCGCAATACTATGTCTCCTTCAATCTCGGTTATCCCAACCGTCTTGAAGCCGCGCTCGGCTACACCGGTGAGGCGCTGATGGTCCATGGTGCCTGCTCCTCGTCGGGTTGCTATGCCATGACCGACCAGGGCGTCGGTGAGATCTATGCCATCGCGCAGAAGGCGCTGCAGAGCGGTCAGGACCGCTTTCAGGTCCAGGCCTATCCGTTTCGCATGACCGCGGAAAACCTCGCCAAGCATCGAGGGGATCCGAACATGCCGTTCTGGCTCACCCTCAAGGAGGGTCACGACCACTTCGCTTTTTCGAAGCGACAGCCAAAGGTTGCCGCCTGCGAACGGCGCTATGTGTTCAACAGGGAGTTCGAGGGCGGCGATCCGCGCAATCCGCTCGCCGCCTGTCCGGTATCGTCCAGCGGGGCTTCGGCCGACCTCCTGTCAATGGTGGCGACGGAGCGTGGCAAGGTGGAGGCGGCACTCGCCGCCGAAAAGTCTTCCGCAGCGCTCGCTTATGTGGACGGCGGCATGCATCCAAGCTTCCGGGCTCTTCTGAAGAAACAGGGGGCTTCGAAGCTGGCGGAGGATATCTCGATCATAAAATATCCGGTCAGTCGGCCGGAGGCTGCCCTTGCCGATCCCTATTCGGGCACGTCTGCTGTCAGCGGGGCGTCGGATGACTGATCCAAGCGACATTCGACAGCGTGCGCGCATGATCCGGCGCAAGAACCGCATCATGCTTTTTGTTCTGCTGGGCTTCGTAGTCTCTGTCATTGCCTACAGCGCTTTTCACATTCGCAGCGAAATGAATATGTCGACGCCGGCGGCAGGTGCTGCTGAAACCGGTAAATAGCCGGCGTCGAGAAAAGGGACGAACATGCATGAAGACACCAACACCGTCGCGCGCCGCGGATTTCTTCTCGGGACGCTTTCCATGGCGCTGGCGGCCTGCTCCACGACATCCCCCTCCGCAGTGCCCAGCGTCGCACGCCGCCCGATGGGCGTGCCGAGCGAGGAGGAGCTGGCGGCTCGCTATGCCGCGATGGAGGATGGCGGTCATCAACTGCCGGCAGTTCCCTTCCGGCAAATCGATCCAAAGTTCTACCGCCAGCGTGTTGTCAACACGACGGGCGAGCCAGCCGGCACTGTGGTGGTCGATACCGGTTCGAAATTTCTCTATGTCGTGGAGCCTGGCGGCACGGCGATGCGCTATGGGGTCGGGCTTGGCCGCGCGGGATTTGCCTGGGAAGGCGAGGGGGTTATCCAGTGGCGCCAGAAGTGGCCGCGCTGGAAGCCGCCGGCGGAAATGATCGCGCGCCAACCCGAGCTTGCGAAGTTCTCTGTCGAGAACGGCGGACAGGAGCCCGGGCCGAACAATGCGCTCGGCGCCCGCGCGCTCTACATCTTCCAGAACGGCGAGGACACGCTTTACCGTCTGCACGGAACGCGTGAGTGGAACTCTATCGGGAAATCCGTGTCCTCCGGCTGCGTGCGGTTGGTCAATCAGGATGTCATCGACCTCTACACGCGCGTGCCTTCCAAGGCACGCATTGTCGTCCGCACCTAGATCATGCGGTTGGTAGTTGAAAGAAAAGGCGAGCTCGCCGCCTTGTTTGCGTTCGGCGCCGCAATCTTCCTCCTGGACATCGCTCTCAAGCACTTCATGGTCACGGCGGTGATGAACCCGCCGCGGATCATTCCCGTGACGCCGTTCTTCAATCTCGTGCTCGTCTACAATCCCGGCGTCAGCTTCGGAATGTTCGCCGAATGGATATCGGCGGCGCCACAGCTTTTTGCCGTTCTGAAAGCATGCATCGTTGCCGGGCTCCTGTCCTGGGCCGCTCTTTCGCGCCGGATGGTTGAGCGGCTGGCACTGTGCATGGTCGCGGGAGGAGCGATGGGCAATCTCGTCGACCGGTATGCCGACGGCCACGTCACCGACTATCTGGATTTCTATGCGGGACAGTGGCATTGGCCATCGTTCAACCTTGCCGATGTGGCCATCGTGGCTGGTGCAGGTCTCATGATCGTTGTTGCTTCTTTCCAAAGAGACACTGCAACGAGCCAATCATCATGAAAGCTTGGCGGCCGGAGCCACCTGTTCGACAGCCTACGGCCTTGAGGGCCACTCTGGATGCAGCCGATCGATGACAACGGCATGAGCATGGCTATGTCCGCCGCGCCGTGCTCCTTCGGCAAGGTGCGGGTGATCGACAGGCAAGTCGTCGTGGTCGTGTTCGATCTCGGCATTGTCGTCCGATGGCCATAGCACCATCGCGACGGAGAGGCCGAATGTCGCGAGGAGTGCGAGGCAAAGGGCGGCTGCGGACAGGCCGATCGTGGCGCCGAGCCAACCGGCGAGCGGATAGGTGATGAGCCAGGCGGCGTGGGAGAGCGCGAAATGCGCCGCGAACAGGGCCGGACGGTCTTCCGCGTGCGCTGATCGCCGCAGCAGCCGGCCGGAGGGCGTCTGGGCGATCGAATAGCCGATGCCGAGGAGACACCAGAGCGGCAAGAGCGTGCGGATGCTGCCGACGGCCGAGGCTGCCAGAAGCCCGGCGATCAGGATCGCCGTTCCAGCCAGCATGACCGGGCGGTCGGGAACGGTGTCGAGGAGTTTCGGAAGGAAGAGCGCCGCCAGCATCGAGCCGCCGCCGAACGCGGCGAGCGCGAGCGCCGTGCTTTCCTGGGGCAGGCCGAAGGTGGACTGCACGATCACGACCGTGTTGACGATCACCATCGAGCCGGCGGCCGAGACCGCAAGGCAAATCGCGAGAAGGCCGCGCAGCCGCGGTGTTGCCAGATACAGACGAAGGCCCCGTGTGGTCCGCTCGTAGATGCTTCGCCGCTCAGTCTTCGAAGGCGCGGGAAGCACGACGGAGACGACGAGCGCCGAGGATACGAGAAAACCAATGACCGTGCCGCCGAACAGTGAATGGAAAGAAATGACCGTCAGGAGCGCTGCCGCCAAGGCGGGGCTGATGAGGCTTTCGAGGTCATAGGCGAGCCGGGAAAGCGATAGCGCTCGCGTATAGTCCTTTTCGTCCGGCAGCGCCTCGGGGATCGTCGCCTGGAAGGCCGGGGTGAAGGCGGCTGAAGCCGATTGCAGGACGAAGATCAGGACGTAGACCTGCCAGACCTCGGTGACGAAGGGCAGGCAGAGGGCCACAGTGGCGCGTACGAGGTCGAGCGCGACGAGCAGCGGCCGCCGTGGCAGCACTTCCGCGAAGGCGCCCGCGATCGGTGCGATGCCGACATAGGCGATCATCTTGATGGCGAGTGCCGTACCCAGCACCGCGCCGGCGTCAGGTCCGGCGATCTCGTAGGCCAGCAGGCCAAGGGCGACCGTCGCCAGGCCCGTCCCGACCAGCGCGACGACCTGCGCCAGAAAGAGGTGGCGATAGGTTCGGTTCTGGAGGACGCCGAGCATGCTGTTTCCGATCGGTCAGAGATATTTGGTGATCGCCTTGAACTCGGCCATGGCGCTTCGCTGGTCGGCGGGCAGCGGGCCGACTGCATCCTCGAGGCAATGATCGAGATGGTCCTGGATCAGCGCGCGCTTGGCGTTGGTGACCGCCTTTTCGACGGCATGAAGCTGTTGTGCAAGATCGAGGCAGGGGCGCCCGTCCTCGATCATGGCAATGATGCTCTTCAGATGCCCCTCGGCCCGCTTCAGCCGCTTGACGATCTCGGGATGGGTCTCGTGCCTGTGCTCACTCATATGCATAACCTATCCCCCTGGAGGGGATATTGCAATTCAGGCGGCACCATCAATGACTTTTCATTTGAACCTACAGCCAGCGCCGCACCCGGCGTTTGTAGGTCAGATAGGGTTCGCCGAGATCGCGCGCGAGAACCCGTTCCTCCACCCGGACCTGAATAGCGACCGCGACGATCAGCGCGAGCGCCGCGCAGAGCTGCGGGAGAGTGGGAAAGACGAGGACGAGGCCGGTAAACAGCGCGATCTGTCCGACGAAGACGGGATTGCGTGACCATGCGAACGGTCCCGTATCGACGATGGCGCCGAGATGCCCCTCGGCCGCGCCGATGCGCCAGGACTTTCCCATATAGGCCTGGGAATAGAGCGCGAGGCTCGCTCCGGCCGTCACGAGGACAAGCCCTGCAAGCCGAGCGGCAACGCCGAGGGCGAAAGGGGTGAGCATCCATGCCTGCGTCTCGCTCACGCGCAGGATATGAGTGATCACCGGAAGGATCGCGCCGGACACGATTGACAGGCGAAACAGCGCGGCGGGCAGCGACTGCCGCTCGCTCCCTTTCGCGAACAGCCAGACGGGCTTTCCCGCATCCCGCGCGGCACGTCTTGTCAGGGCAAGGAAGACGAGGATGTAGGCCCACACGACGAAGATGGCGGCAAGTTCGATCATCTGGTGCCTCATCCGCCGATCAGCCGACGGACCTTCCGCAGCCTGACATCAGCCGCTTCATGGCTGTCGAGAGTGCCGAAGAAGCGGCCATCAGCGTGTACGAGTTGTACGCCTGCAGTGTGATCCATTTCGTAGGAATCGCCGTCGCCGACCTTCTTGTAGTAGATGTATCGAGCCTTGGTCATCTGGTGGAGCTGTTGTTCGTCTCCAGTGAGCGCCACGATGCGCTCGTCGAAATAGGCGACGTAATCCTTCAGCAGCGCCGGCGTGTCGCGCGCCGGATCGACGCTGACGAAGACGACCGTCAGCTTGTCCGCGTCCGGCCCCAGTTCCGTGAGGACCTGGGCCATTTCGGCGAGCGCTGTCGGGCAGACGTCGGGGCAATGGGTGAAGCCGAAGAACCAGGCGGACGGCTTGCCGAGCAAGGTCTGCTCGGTGACGGTCTTCCCGTTCTGGTCGGTCAGTTCGAACGGCGTCGCGTAGGGCTTGGCCTCGGCCGGTGTCAGAAACGCCTTCTGCGCCCAGGCAAGGACGAGGATCGCGACGACGAGGGCGACGAGCGCCCAGCTTACCCAGCGGATCGTCCGCAAGACAGGCCACTTACTGCTGGTGTTCATGACGTTCGTTCTTCTGCGCCGAGCGCTTTTCGACGTTGAAGACGACCGGGACGCGGCCCGCCTTCTCGAAGACGAGGACAGCCTCAATCTTCTCGCCTTCCTTGATCTGCCTGGTCAGATCCATGAACATGGCGTGCGTGCCGTCCTCGCCGAGACCGACGGTCTTACCGGCGGGAAGCGCCAGCCCATTCTCCATCGGCTTCATGCTGGCGATCCCGTCGACGATCTGCGACGAATGCATCTCGATGCGCGCAATGGCCGTGCTCTCGATGGCGACGAGGCGGTCGTCCGCTTCGCCTTCGTTGACGACGGTCAGATAGCCGGCCGCGACCTTGGCGCCGGGCGGTGTTTCGATCACCTTGGGATGATCGATCAGGAGGCTGCCGGCCTTGAACTCGTGGGCAAGAGTGGCGGTGGGCAGCAGGAAGAGAAGGCTTGCGATCAGATTGCGCATGGTCGTTCCATTCAGTCGGTGTTTTGGCCTTTCCATGCGAGCAGGCGCATGGCGTTCATTGTGACGAGCACGGTGGCTCCGGTATCGGCGAGGATGGCGGGCCAGAGACCGGTGACGCCGATGATCGTCGTCACCAGGAAGACGGCCTTCAGGCTGAGCGCCACGGTGATGTTCTGCCAGATGTTGCCCATGGTCGCGCGCGACAGGGCGACCATGTTGGCGATGTCGGCCACGCGCCCGTGCAGGATGGCGGCGTCAGCGGTTTCGAGCGCGATATCCGTGCCGCCGCCCATGGCGATGCCGATATCGGCGGCGGCAAGCGCCGGGGCATCGTTGATCCCGTCGCCCACCTTTGCGACGACAAGACCCTGTGCCTGGCGCTCGCGCACGATCGTCTGCTTGTCCTTGGGCATCAGGCCGGCGCGCACCTCGATGCCAAGCCCGGAGCCGATCGCGCGCGCCGTGCGCTCGTTGTCGCCCGTCAGCATCAGCGTGTCGATACCGTCGTCCTTCAGCATCCTGAGACCGGCAATCGCGTCGTCGCGCGGCTCGTCGCGCATGGCGATCAGGCCGGCGACGGTCCGCCCGGTAACAAGAACCGAGACCGTCTTGCCTTCGCCGTTCAGCGCGTCGATCCGGTCGAGAAGCGTTTGATCCATCGGTGCGTGGGCGAGCGCGCTCTTCGGCGAGAGCAGCATGACCTCTTCGCCGCCGATGGAGCCGCTGACGCCCTTGCCTGCGATGGCCTTCGAACCGAAGGCCGGCGGCACGGGGACCTTGTCTGCCTTCGCGCGCTCGAGGATTGCTACGGCAAGCGGATGGCTGGAGCCGCTTTCGAGGGCCGCGGCCATGGACAGGATCTTGCCTTCCGGCCGTCCGACGGGGACGATGTCCGTCACCTTCGGTTTGCCTTCGGTGAGCGTCCCGGTCTTGTCGAGAGCGACGAGCGCGACCTTACGCAGCGTCTCGATCACAGCACCGCCCTTGATGAGCAGGCCGCGGCGCGCACCGGCCGAAAGTCCGGCGGCGATGGCGGCAGGCGTGGAGATGACCAGTGCGCAGGGGCAGCCGATCAGAAGAATGGCGAGGCCCTTGTAGATCCATTCCGACCAGATGCCGCCCATGATGAGCGGCGGCAGGATGGCGACGAGTGCCGCGACGACGAGCACGGCTGGCGTATAGTAGGTCGAGAATGTATCGATGAAGCGCTGGGTCGGCGCCTTGCTGTCCTGGGCCTCCTCGACAAGGCGGATGACGCGCGCGATCGTGTTGTCGCCGGCGACGGCCGTCACCTTGATGCGCAGCACCGCATCGGTGTTGATCGTGCCGGCAAAGACGGCGTCGCCGATCGTCTTCTGCTTCGGCACGCTTTCCCCCGTGACCGGGGCTTCGTTGATCGCGGAACTGCCATCGACGATGGTCCCGTCCGCGGCGATCCGGTCGCCGGGGCGAACGAGGATGATCGCGCCGAGCGCCAGGGTGTCGGCCGGCACCTCCTCCATCGTCCCGTTCGTCTCGACGATCGCCGTCTTCGGAACGAGATCGGCAAGGCCGCGGATGCTGGTGCGGGCGCGGCTTGCGGCGACGCCTTCCAGGAGCTCGCCGGCGAGGAAGAGGAAGACGACCGCCACGGCCTCTTCCGCAGCGCCGATGAACAGGGCGCCGACGGCGGCGATGGTCATCAGCATCTCGATCGAGAACGGCGTGCCGGTCGTCGCGGCGACGACGGCCCGTCGGGCAACGGGGATGAGGCCGACGGCCAGCGCCGGCACGAAAATCCATTGCGGCACGGCGGGGAAGATCAGGTGCGCGATATAGGTGAGCGCGAGCGCGGCCCCCGTCGTCGCCGTCAGTATCGCCTTTTTGGTCTTCCACCAGGGGCCCTCGCCGAGATCGGCGTGGGACGCGCCAGTTTCGCCCGGAGAACCGGCTGCATCGTCGTCCGCCGTAATGGCATAGCCGAGCGCCTTCACTTGCCGCTCGACGGCACCCTTGGCGAAATCGGGACCGGGGCGGACGGTCATCGAGGCCGAGGCGAGCGACACGCCCACTTCCTCGACGCCGGGAAGCCGGCTGACCGCGTTCTCGATCTTCGAGACGCAGCTCGCGCAGTCCATTCCGCCAATGCGGTACTTGATCTTGGTTGCCGGTTCCGTCGTCATGGGATGCCACTCGTGTTCAGGAGGGGCGATCTCTTTAGACCCTGTAGCGACTACAGGCTCAAGGGCCAAAACGACGCGGTACGGGTGCGATCAAATCTTTACCAGCATTGCCGTCACGTACATGACCGTGATGCCGAGGGCGAGACCGCCGATGACCTCCTTCGAGAACAGGGTTTCCATTCTGCCATTGTCATTTCGGAGCATGAACAGCGTCACCTCGATGATGACCTGAAGAATGGCGCCGGCGCCGATCGCCAGGGCAAGCGCCGACCAGTGCGGGGCATAGGCCAGGCTGCCGATCCACATGCCGAGCACGGCCGGGCCGCCGGCGATCAGCGTCAGCAGCACGAACTGGCGGAAGGTTGGCCGGATCTTGAGAAGCGGTGCGGCGATGCCGATGCCTTCAGTGATGTTGTGCAGCGTGAAGCCCATGACGAGGAAGGTGCCGAGACCTGCGGAACCAGCCGCGAAGGCGCCTCCGATGGCAAGACCTTCGCCCATGTTGTGCAGGCCTATGCCGATTGCGATGTAGGTGGCGAGCGCCACGCCGCTCGGTCGTCCGCCCCGCCGCGAGACGGCCATTAGCAACAGGAAGGACGCGGCGGCGGCAAAGACCACCATTGCGCCACCCTGGAAGACGGGTGCAGATGCGCCGGCAAGCTCGAAGGCCTCCGCGACGGCGTCCACCAAGAGGAACGCGAGGAGGCCGACTGTCACCGCGAGCAGGAACCGCATGGCGCTCGGTCCCGCGCCGCGTAGCGCCGGATAGAACATCAGGCCGATGGCGACGGGCAGGATGCCGACGAAGGCGCCGAGGATAGCTTGCGACCATAGACCGTTCGAGGTCACTTCCGGCGTGGGAACCGCAACCGGGATCTCGTGTTCGAAGGTTGCGCCGGTGCTGGTGACGACGGTGACACGGTGCGCCTCGCCGAGAACCCAGGGAAAGGGAATGGAAATCCAGGCCGACTGCCCGCGGGGAAGCGGGCCGGGCGGGTCGAGCGTGAATTGCCAATAGGCGGCATCGACCTGGACCTGTGCGATCTTCAGCGGCTCCGAGCCGCCGGCGCGTACAAGAAGCCGTACCCCGCCGCCGTCGAGCGTTGTGCGCTCATAGGTGAGGTTCTCGACCGGCGGCGCGCCGTTTTCGAAGCTTCGGAGCGGATTGGTACCGAAGAGCCAGGCAATGGCCGCCGCCAAAACCAGGAAAGGGATGACGGTCCAGAGGAGAGCGGCGTGCCGGCTCGGTGATGCGGCCTGGCTCGAAGCGGTTTCGTCGGTCATGCCACTTCCTCCACGACGTCGAACATTCCCATCCAGCCGAGCTCCGTGAACTCCGACTGGTGCGCGTGGAACATGTAGAGGCCCGGTTCATGGTCCGCATGTTCGCCGAAGGTGAACTCCAGAATGCCGCGCTGTGCCTGGCACTGCATGATGAGGTCGACGGTCTTCAGAGTCGGCGTCAGGGTGGTGCCCTGGTCGAAATAGTCGAAGAAGTTGCCGTGGATGTGGAAGGAGTTAATTGGATCGAACTCGGTGAGGTTCGCGAGGTAGATGCGCACCGGACGACTCTTCTCGATGCGGATCGGCTTCTTGGCGTAGCAGTGGGCGATGGTGTTGCAGGCATAGAACTCGTTCTCGCCGTCGAAATTGGTGTCGAAGGCATTCATCACCATGGCGAGTTCCTGCCATCTCGCATTCTCGGGCGAGCCGTGCAGCCGGGTGAGCGCCACGTCGCGGAATTCTGGTCGCAGTTCCGGATCGGGATCGATGACGAAGAGACCGTACATGCCCTTGTGGATATGCCGCGCAAGCGGCAGGGCATGGCAATGGTAGAGGTGACAGCCGAAGGGGCGGGCGTCGAACTCGTAGACGAACTCCTCGCCTGGGTTGATGACGCCCGCGCCAGGAATCCCGTCCATGCGCGCGGCATGAATGCCGTGGAAATGCATGGAGTGCGGATGAGAACCGTAATTGCGCAGAATGATGCGCAGCCGCTCCCCTTCCATCGCGCGGAGCGACGGTCCGGGCACGCGACCGTTGAAGGTCCAGGCGGGGAACATGACGCCGGGCGCGATCTCGATCTCCTTGTCCTCGACCTCGACTTCGAACGTACGCAGCCGACGGCCGTCGGGGAGGGTGGAGACGGTCCCGAGATCCCAGTCGGTCAGCATCGACGTCGGATCGAAGCCGTTGCGCTCGTTATCGACGTCGCCGACGGTGATCATCGCTCCATGTGCCTGCATATGCGGCGGCGCGGCATCGCTTGTGCCGGCTTTGCGGTCAGTCGCCGCGGACATCTGGTGGCCCTGGTGCTGGGCGGCGGCATCCTGGCTCAGCGCTGAACGGGCGGCGAGGGCTGCGCCGCCGGCCGCTGCCAGGCCCGCGCCGAGCAGCTTTCGGCGTCCGAGGTTGAATGGCAGCCAGTTTCGCATTGTCCCATCCTTTTGATAATGGTTCTTAATAGCAATAACAGCACATGCTCTTAGTTATAGCAATAGCTATGTTCGAAGCCGCTGATGCTTCGATCGCCTCTGGAAAACGTGACAATCTGGGAAAAATCATAGCGCAAGCTATGAATTCGCAATAAACTGGATGAAACCTCCGGAAAGGCATGATGACAGCAAGTAGCAGGAAATCGGCAAACAAACCCTCACTCGTTGACGCCGATACCCATGTCGAAAGCTTCCGCCAGACGCGTTCCAACCGGCGCAACGAACTTATCGAGGATTATGTCGAACTCATCGACGACCTCATCCTCCATGGCGGCGAGGCGCGGCAGGTCGATATCGTGCAGAGGCTGGGCGTCGCGCAGCCGACCGTCGCAAAGATGCTCAAGCGTCTCGCCAGCGACGGCTTCATCCAGCAGAAGCGCTATCGCGGCATCTTCCTGACCGAAGCCGGCAAGGCACTCGCGGCCAAGAGCCGGGAGCGACATCGGATCGTCGAAGGGTTCCTGCGCGCCGTCGGGGTCGGAGAGGAGGCCGCGCGCATCGACGCCGAAGGCATCGAGCACCATGTCAGCGACGAGACGCTTGCCGTCTTCAAGGCTTTCCTCGACAAGGCCGGGCCGACCAGCCGCGCTTGACCTTTCCTGACCGTGATGTCTCTACGGCAGGGGGCGCGGCGCTTCACCCAACGATGGAGCGTTCGTGGCATTCAAGTTCGTTTTCGCAGATCCGATCCCACGACAATTTTGCCCGAAGTCCCTGCTGTATGACGAGAGTGGGGCGCACTGATCGGAGTCACGCTGCTTGACCCTCTAGCTGCTTGAGGGTCCATAATTCGGGAATCAAGGCGATATCGGACATTGCATGAGCGTTCGGGACAAGAGATCGGAAGACGATGGGTGGCTGACGCTGTTCCTCGCATGGATGGTTGCGCTTATCGCTTCGCTCGGGGCTCTCTTCATCGGCGAAGTCATGGGCCAGACGCCGTGCATCTTATGTTGGTATCAGCGCGCGTTCATGTTTCCGCTGGCGCTAATTCTGGCGGTTTCCGCCTTTCGCATGGACCGTGGCGTATGGCCCTATGCGTTGCCGCTGAGTGGCGCAGGTCTGTTGATCGCGACATACCACGTCCTGCTATATTACGGCTTCATTCCGGAGGCAGTCGTTCCTTGTGGGAAGGGGCCCTCCTGTACTGATGCGAAGATGACCATTTTCGAGGTGATCCCGCTGCCGGTGCTGTCACTTCTGGCATTCGCCGCGATTTCATTCCTCCTCCTCATCGACCGAAGGGAGCATGCCCGATGAACCGAGCGCTCGTCATCACTCTCACCGCGCTTGCCGCGCTCGCTGTTTTTGGAGGAGGTGCCTACTACTACACTGCGCAGCAGAGAGAACATGCGGCTTCTGTCACCGCGTCGGCGGATACGCTCGTGCGCGCGCATTCGCCGGTTCTGGGTAAGGCAGACGCACCCGTCACGATCGTGGAGTTCTTCGACCCCTCATGCGAGGCCTGCCGTGCCTTCTTTCCGCTTGTGAAGAATATCCTGGCGACCTATCCGGATGATGTGCGTGTGGTAATCCGCTATACCACATTCCACAAGGGCTCCGACGAAGCCGTGCGCATCCTCGAGGCGGCACGCAAACAGGACAAGTTCGAGCCGGTCCTTGCGGCGCTTGTGGACAAGCAGCCCGAGTGGGCTATCCACGGGGAGCCTGACATGAAGCGGGCCTGGAGCATCGCCGGTGAAGCGGGTCTGGAGCTCATGGGCGCCCGTCTCGACAGCGTGAAGCCGGAAGTTGATCAGGTGCTTCAGACCGATCTAGCGGACGTCAAGGCGAACAATGTCGAGCAGACGCCTACGTTCTTCGTCAACAGCAAGCCGCTGGTCAATTTCAGCCCGCAGGGCTTGATCGATCTGGTGAAAGGCGAAGTCGACAAGACGAGTTGACAGCGTTCTGGCAAGAAATCGCGGCTTGTCAGCAGGTAGGCGCTTCGCGGCAGGTGGTAGGTTCGATGACCCTCTCCAATGCTTCGCTGTCGATAGGGTGAGCAACTGCCTCGGCCGAGAAAGTTTGACGGTCACGCCCCGCCCATTTCCGCGAGATTGCGCAGTTTCTTCAGACGGGTTTCTCGCGGCTCGTGCATGTCCAGCATACCTTGGAACCGACCATCCGCATCCATGAGAAAGATGCCCGCTGTGTGGTCCATCGTATAGCTGCCGCCATCGGTATCGACCCTTTTGGCTGTTGCCCGGAAAGCTGACAGCACCTGATCCGTCTGCTTCCGCGTGCCGCGCACCGCGATGATCCTCGGATCGAATGCTTCCATGTACAGCGAAAGCAGGTTCTGCGTGTCACGCTCCGGATCGACGGATATGAGAAGCGCGTTGAACGCATCGGCCTGCGGACCGAGTTCCTTCATGAGATCCGTCAGTTCGAACAGCGTGGTCGGGCAGATGTCCGGGCAGTGCGTGAAGCCGAAGAATGCGAGGTAGGGCCTGCCGCGTAGGCTTCTATCCGACACGGCCTCGCCTCGATGGGACGTCAGTTCGAACGGGCCGCCGATCCCGCCGGTGGGCTCGGTTTCGGCCAAATTCGCAAGAACCAGACCTCCTGAGACGAGGCCGCCGACCAACAGTGCCGCGATTGCGGATCTGAAGAGCGCACGTCGGCCGTAAATCGACGTCATGGGGTTGCGCCGTGGCCCTGATGATCTTCGTTTTCAGCCGGTTGTTTCGCACCCATGCCCTGGACCGCAAATTCAACCTTGATCTCGCCGGCCTTTTCGAAACGGAGCGTCGCCTCGACCTTTTCGCCTTCCTTGAAAACCTTTGTGGGCTTGATGAACATGAGGTGGGTAGCGCCTGGCGCAAGCTCGACCGTTTCACCCGGTTTGATCGTCACCCCTGCGGTCAGTGGTCGCATGCGGGCGACGCCATCTTGAAGAGTCGACTCGTGCACTTCAACCGCAGTTGCGATCGGAGAGCTGCCGCCAAGGAATGTGTCAGATTCAGCGCCGGTATTCGTGATCTTCAGATAGCCGCCGGCAACGGGAGCGACCATCGGCGTTGCACGCGACCAGGGATGATCGATCTGCAGATCACCAGCGCTATAATCATGCGCAAATGCGGCGGGCCCTGCTGCGAGGGAAAGCGTGAACATAAGAACAGGGGTGAAAAGACGTTTCATGTCAGCCTCTGAGTTAGGAGCGCGATCCGGACCTTGGCCCGCGACCCCGCTCTACACCCTCTAGCAGCTTTAGGGTCAATCGACCCCGGACGCCTGCGGCTTTCTGTCGTCTGCTGGTCTGCCCCTGATGACGCGGATCAATCGTGATCCGAGCAGCATAGGTCGTGTGAAGCGAGCGCCCGGATCACATAACAATCCCGCACATGATTGTTGTGCTGGTGAGAGGTTATGCGCTCTAGCTCGATTTCAAGCTTCCGGAGCTTGGCGATCTTGTCGCGAACGGAGGCAAGTTGCTCAAGGGCAATGCGGTCGGCATCCGCGCAGGGTTTGTCAGGGTGATGGCTGAGTTCGATAAGGGATCGTATGGCATCTATCGAAAGGCCCAGATCACGGGAGTGCTTTATGAAGGTCAGGCGATCCATCTCCTCCTTGGTATAGCGGCGCTGATTGCCTTCGGAGCGCTCCGCGTGGGGAAGAAGACCCATTTGCTCATAGTAGCGGATTGTCGGGATTTTCACGCCGGAGGTCTTCGAAAGATCACCAATCGTCAACATGTCGTTTTTCCAAAGTCTGTTATCAGAGTTCAATCGCCATGGAGTATTCGGAACCAGAAGAAACCTTCGGCTCCGATGAGAGGACCGATGACGAGAGGCGCAACAACGCCGAACAGGCCTTCGAGAGTCGTGTGAGCAGTCGCCCAGCAAACGAAGAGCATTGCCAGCTTGACACCCAGAATGCCGAGCAGGGCAAGACCAAGAAAGAGAGCGGACGACCTGATCGCCTTGGCCATGTTTCACCTCCATCCAAGCCTAGCCCGGACGAGGATGATCGCAAACTCAACTCTTGTTGTTCGAAATGATGGCGACGGCGTCACCGCGCTTCCGCTTTGAAAGCGTCATGTCATGTTCTCGTGGGATGGGGACAATGATTCGATGATGCGGCAGTCGCCCACCGTGCCGCTCGAGCATTGAGACAGCATCCGATCGAGCTCGCTCCGCAATGCGTTCAGATCGGCGATCTTCCGCTCGACCTCCAGCAGATGTTCCTTGGCGATCGCATCGACCGCTCCGCACGGCCGGCTCTTGTCGTCTGAAAGATCAAGCAGTGTTCGAATCTGATCGAGCGAGAAGCCGAGATCGCGTGCACGCCGGACGAAGCTTAGGCGATTGAGGTGCGAGCGCTCGTAGGACCGGTAATTGCCGCCCGTACGAGCTGGTGCGGGCAGAAGGCCGCTTTTCTCGTAGAACCGGATAGTTTCGACCTTCGTGCCGGTCATTTGCGCCAGCGCCCCGATGGTCAGCGGGCGGTTTGCCATAGCTTTATCCCTGTACTGACTACAGTCTTTAGATAGGGGCAATCGTCCCGGCGCGCCAGTCAATTTCACTTAACCGCCCAAAGATCGAAAGCCGAAGGACGCCTATTGACCCCTGTAGCGACTACAGAGCGCACATTTTATTGGCGTACTTCGAGCGCTTTTTCCAAAGGAGCAGAGTATGGCCTCTTCCCTCATCACCATTGATCTCAAGATCGAAGGCATGGATTGCGGCCATTGCTTCAGTACAGTCGAGAAGGCGGTTCATGCCCTGCCGGGCATTGAGGAGGTCAAGGTCTCCCTTTCCGATTACAACGCGATAATCCGATTCGATGCCTCCCTTACGTCGCAGGATGCGATCGTCGAGGCTGTCGAGGACGCAGGGTTTGCCTTCAACGGAAGGGCGTTAACACCTTCGATTATCTCAAGAAAAAATGGGAGACCGAACCGGAATCGCAGCACAGGAACTTTCCAAAGGAGGACCAAAAGGCTTGGACTAAAAACGGCCGCCCTGATCTGAACCCCTGACTATTAACGAGGATGAGCTAGAAACTGCTTTAAGCTCCATCCCGCTAATAGAATGTATGGCGGTAGTGCGAGTGAATAGTGACCACAATTTAAATGAATAATACTCTGGGAGGCGCCAGCGTCAGCCAGTCTGCGCTTGAAGTTATCCGCTAGCCTCGGCAATACTACTCGATCTCTCTTCGCTGCAACAATGTGGAGATCGAGGCCTGGTCTTGCTAGGTTATGCGCGTAGTTCTCCATATTGAGTGGCGCCCAAGCTCTTCTTAGGTTTTCGAGTTTGATATGAGGTTCAAGGCGACCTTGTATGGCGCGTGTCGCGCGGCCGGTCCAAACCATGTCTGCCAGGCTCCCAGCCGTCAGAAACAATGAGGCTTTCGATACGTTCAAGTCGTGGGCGGCGACAAGGCCTCCGAACCATGATCCGAGGCTCATACCGAGGACAGATATTTGTTTATAGCCTTCGCCCTTTAGCCAACGAATGAGCTTTCGCCCATCCAGTACGCCCTGCCTAACAGATTGGATCGTTCGCCCCAAGCTCGGGCTAAGCATGTAGTCTGCGTACGACGAGCCCGGACGCGCGCGCTCGAAGTGATAAGGCATGGCGATCTCGATCACTGTAATTCCACACTTGGAAAAGACCCTGGCGAGCTGGCTATTGCGCTCCCTCGCATTCCAGTGATGGAAAACGACAAGTGCATGATTGAGCGACCCGCTTTCAGTAATCTTAGCCCAAACCACATTATTTTCGTCAATATCTGTCGTGATGTCCGAGGGGAACGTGAGCCATTCTTCGCGTCGCCGATACTGCTGGACGCCCTCTTGGGGTACGTCGAAGAAACTGTGATCAGCTACGGCCTGATCGGCAAGAACACAGAACTCGTCGATACTTTCGATCCTCCCCGCACCAGGAAAGGCGAGCTCTGCGTTGAGTGAGAAATCTTTCGCATTCTTAGCCTCCTCACCACGTTGCGCCCGTCGCTCATCCCAACAATCAAGCCAACTATGATACATTCACATTTTCTCCCAAATCACTCGTCTGCAGTTTTCCGAACCCTGGGTTAAGTAGACCATAAAATGCGGAAAGGACTGATAATCCCAACAGGACAGAGAATCCTGAAAACGCACCGATTGATAGATAGGATGCAACGAGCAACGCAACGATAATCGACATTGTCCGTAACCTCTTTCGAAGGTGACCGCAGACCCCTAAGCGAACAAATGCTATTGAGAAAACAAAACAGGTCGAGATAACGATAAGAAGGCTACTATAGTGAGTTGGCATTCTGTATCCGATCCCGGCGGCTATATTGTTGCGCCCTTGCAATGCTGAATACATGTCGTTGATCAACCACGCCGCGACGTTCTCGCCGGTCGATGTCAGATAAGAACTTTGGCCCTTCATGCATATGGCAATCAGAATCCCCAATACGGTGCACCGGAAAATTCCAGATATTATCTTCGAGCCTGCTTCATTGATCGCGTGTTGATAATCATCATCCGGCCTGCCTTTCAATGTTCTTACGAGTATCGAGAAATCATAAACAATTGTGTAAAGCAAAATTAGGCCTGAAAAGAATAGATAAAAACAGATCGCCATGTACAAGTAAGCGAGTCCTGTGAATAGAATTGCCTCCTGCACGGATATGACGTCCGGACGTACGGTTGCTATTTTCCCCCAGTCTATCGCGTATGCGCCGCCGCCTTTCATCAAGGGGACTAAACATACTTCTATCCACTGTATTACTCCTGCGAAAATGAAGCAAATGAAGAAAACGGCCCAATAGATAAACGATGAATTCTCTACATTACGCGCCCATGCGCTAAAGCTGTCGGCATGGTTGCACGGAGGGGTAAGCTTCAGCCGCCCCTCAATCTTCCAAAAAAGCAAAAGCTCGACAGAAAAAATGAGAAATAGTGGCAAGAGCATCATGAAAACGACGGTCCAGTTGGGCGCCCAGAGGAACCCGACCTGCTTGACCACCCCATCCATCCTTTCGAAACCTACGCTGTGAACGCCAGTCACATAGGATAGAAAGCCGAGAGCGGCGGCGCCAGCGAACACAGCCGCAGGCAAATTCAAGGGAGACCCGCAACTGAAAAGAGCCTCGGATCTGATCGCCAGACCTGACGAGCTTTCTCCCCAGCTGGCATGGGCATCCTGCGCTATAGCGGTTGAGGACACCGTCTCGCGAATCTCGGTCTCGGTCGGCGCAGTTGCCAGTGCTTCCAAAACGGCCGCTCCTGTCGCCCTTCTCCCCTCTCTCCTCTTGACGGTTAGTCGAGATTGCGCCGCGCTGAGTTCCATCTGCCATTCACTGATAGCTATCGGGTCATCGCACCCAAAAATCCGTGCCAGCCACCGAATATTGGCGGGGCTGATCCCTTTATCATTTTCCTGGAACCAAAGCTGCACCGTACGTAGGTCGACACCCACTCGGTTCGAATCAATCTCCGAAATCGCCTCTGCAAGAAGCTCCGGCGTCCATGGTCCTGCTGGAAATCCGTCAGTTCCCAACGGTCTTCCCGCCCCCGCCGCAGCCAATCGTTTGAAAAGTTCTTTGAAATCGCTCCCATCCTTCGGCGGGGGGTAAAAAAACTTTCCGTTGCTCAACAAGGACTTGCCGCCTCGCGTTTCGTTTCGTTTCACTCAATTTCGTGTCCTGTCGTGCCTCCATCCACAAACTGAGGACACTTTCCACGGATGTGGACCCACAACAGGGCGGGCTGCTTCCGGATTTGAGTCGCCCACCTCGTTGAGGATCCTGGGCCGGTCACGCCGCGCGGAGCGGTACTTTACGAAAGATTGTGTTTTCTCGTGGGCTTAAACTCTAAATGATCGAAAGGTGATTGAGGCGATGGAGCGGCAAATTGATAAGCCTTTGCTTGGACAGACGGTCTTGGTCACTGGCGCCTCAGGCGGCATAGGCGCGGCGATAGTCGAACGCGTTGCGTTGGAGGGTGCACGGCCGATAATTCACTATTGCAAGGATGAGGATGCGGCGGAGTCGCTATTGGCCCGGATCAACGGGAACGGCCTCGTTCTGCAGGCCGATTTATCCGAATCTGATGGGCCTTTCGCGCTTTGGCGAAAAGCGGTAGATTTTGCGGGCCGTGTTCATGGTCTCGTCAATAATGCGGGTATCCGCACCGAAATTTCCATAGAGAGTTCGCCCGGCGAATGGAGAGCGGCGTGGCAGAATGAGTTCCAGGTAAATTTTTTTGCCGCCGCTGATCTCTGCAAGGAGGCAATCCAGCATTTCAGAACCGAAGGAGGAGGGCGCATCGTGAACATCGCCAGTCGCGCCGGCCAGCGTGGTAGTGCATCTGAATCCATTCCCTATGGTGCCGCCAATGCGGCCATGATCAATCTCACTAAATCAATTGCTCGCAGCTTCGGTCGTGAAGGCGCATCGGCGGTTTGTATCGCCCCAGGTCTGGTGCGCACAGGCATGGCCGAGCACTTCATTGCCACGCAAGGCGAAGAAGCGGCGGTGGACGAGATCCCTGTCGGTGACATGGCGGAACCGAAGGAAGTTGCGGAACTTGTCGCGTTCGTGCTGCGCTACGGCCAGGACTCGCTGAACGGTGCGACCCTGGACGTCAACGGTGGAAGTCACATCCGTTAATCCGTAGGTTTCGTCGCGGATTTAGCGGCGACGGGCGGCGCATTTTTGTCCGACGCCCATGCGGCAGTGATTGGGTCACTCGTCGGAAAACACCGACGCGATTTCATTCTGCGCCCTTTTGGCTTCCCGCTTCTTCGACGGAGCGTTCTCGAAAACGGCGATTATCTTATCGAGTGATTTCTCTGCTTCGGCCCTTCGCTCCGCGCTCTTTTTCAAGGCAGTTTTGAAGTCCGGCCCGCCGGCGGCGACACCCCCTGCGGTATCTCCCTTTTTATGTTCTGCCCTTCTTGATTCGACTGCACTATCGAGAACGGCTTGAGGCTGTTTCGCAATCGGAGAAGACGGCGCAGTAACCTTCGGAGCTTTTGTAGAAAATTTCGCTCCCGGTATCGGGTGGACAGGAGCGGGGCGATCCGAGCATAAGGTGCCCCTGAGATTTCCTTCGGAGAAAGTCGTTGCTGTGCCGATGATAGGGTCCACCTTGGGTGGCTGCCCCCGCAGCCATGCGCGTTTCATCAGCTCGCCATCAGCATAGTAGAAATTGCGCACACCGAATATGGGCTGCTGGTTTCGCAGCTTGATTATGCATCGAGTCTCGCTCATCGCGCCAAGCTCATCGGGTCGCATGAGCGGACGCATCGTGGTTTTGTGAGACATGGTCGCGCCTTTGCGATCGAACAGGGTGACGCCTGTCGAAACCGCCTTGTCGACCGTCACTTCCTTCCGCTCGCCGAGGAGCTGCGAGACATAGCGCTGATCCTCGGGATCCTGAGCGCCGAGGAAGATCTGCGCGCGCGCCGAGTTTACCAGCGTCTGCCGTCCCTCGCGGGTGTAGACGTTGTCGATTGAGCGCAGGGATTGGACGAAGAACCAGCATGGAATGCCATAACCGCCGAGGACGGTGGCGACGGTGAGGGCATTTTCCAGCTTGCCGAGATTCTGGAATTCATCAAGCAGCACAAGCACGCGGCGCTCACCGCGCGCCATCATGTTGCGCGACATGTAATCCATGAATTGGACCATCAGAACATTGAAAATCGGCCCGATCGAGGCGATCTGCTGAATACGGAAATCTAGGTAGAGGCTCATATTCTCGCGCCGCATCGCGCGGATGTCGAAGGTTGACCGTGCTGTCGCGCGCAGGATGCGGTTGTTCTTGAAGGGCCGCACGGCGGCTGCGAGGGAACCATAGACCCCGTCGAACTGCTTGCTGGCCATCACGGCGAAGCGGGCGAGGGTGGTATAGGTGAAGGGGCTGATCCAGGCGGCGCGAAGCTCCGGATTGGCGACCTCCTCCAACCATTCGCGCAGCGGCTGGTCGCCGCCTTCGACGACATTGAGAACCGTGCCGAGGTTCTTGTCCTTGTCGAGAATATCGGGGTTTTCCAGCACCCAGGATGTGACGCCGGCGAACAGCGCTCGAGCATCGGAGATCCAGTAGGCATCGCCCTTGGGCGTCGGCAGCAGCGCGGTCGCGATCGAGTTGATGTCGATATCGCGCTGATCGGGATCGATGGCCACGAAATCCAGCGGGTTATAGCATTCCGTGTCGCCATTCTCATCCGCCGGCGAGAATCGCAGCACGCGCGAGAATTTCGAGCGATAGCCTGCCGTCGCCTCATAGGTTTCGCCGCGCATGTCGAGGACGACGATGCTATCAGGCCAGAGCAGGCAATTCGGCACGATCAGCGATGCGCCTTTGCCTGACCGCGGCGGTCCGATCACGAAGCCACCGACGTCATCGCCATCGATCCAGAGCTTCTTGCCGCCGAACAGCATGGGCTTCATGAACCGCCTCCGGCCTGACCCGCGCTGCGTGAAGCCGCCCGGGACCTTGACCAGGCTGCCGCCGATCCGGCCGACGAACACGCCGCCCGTGCGGGTGAGCCCGAGGGCGCGGGCCTCAAGCGTGCTGAGGAAGCGTGCATCCGTCGATTTCTTCTTGCCAGTCACCGCCACGATGAGAATTGCAACGCCGGATATCATGCCTGCGACGGCTGCGATCGCGGGCCGCCGCCAGTCGCCGGCGGTGAGATCGAGGCGCGCCGCCCGATAGGACGCCAGCAGATCGTCTTGCAGCGCCTGGAACATCCAGGTCGAGTTATCGAAGGCGTAATACAGGCCGGCATAGGCGAGGGAGGCGACGAATGCCGCGATGGCCGCGGCGATGACCAATCCGAACAGCAAGATCACCGGGCTCACAGCTTGTCCCCCTTGGTGAACACTATTTCCGAGACGACGCGCCGCCCGTCCGGATTGCGTGCGAGTTGGACGACGACGGGGATCACCTCCTTCAGGTAATCGATGATTTCCTGCTTCTCGAGCGCAACTCCACTCTGCAGGACCATCAGCGCCAGACGGTCATAGGCCGAACGTGCCGAATTGGCGTGGACCGTCGTGAGCGAGCCCGGATGGCCGGTGTTGATGGCCTGAAGGAACGAAAATGCCTCCGCACCCCGGAGCTCGCCGAGCATAAGCCGGTCCGGGCGCATGCGCAGCGACGCTTCCAGCAATTCCTGCGGCGTGACCTTGGCGCGGCCTTGGTCACCCTTCGAGGCGAGCAATGCGACCGTGTTCGGGGTGATCGGCTTCAGCTCGCGCGTGTCCTCGATGGTGACAATGCGCTCCTCCTCCGGAACCTCCTTGAGCAGAGCATTGAGGAAGGTGGTCTTGCCGGTCGACGTGCCGCCGGACACGGCGATGGAGACGCGCGAGCGCACGGCCGTCCTGAGAAACAGCATCGCATCGACGTCGCCCTCCATCATGGCGGCAAGCTCTT
Organism: Shinella zoogloeoides; assembly: GCF_020883495.1. Classification (NCBI taxonomy): domain Bacteria; kingdom Pseudomonadati; phylum Pseudomonadota; class Alphaproteobacteria; order Hyphomicrobiales; family Rhizobiaceae; genus Shinella; species Shinella zoogloeoides. Next base: position 57,263 of record NZ_CP086613.1, read on the forward strand.
CCTCAGCCGCCGAAAGGGTCAACTGGCGGCCGACCTTGGTGTCCTCGAACGCACCACGGTTTTTGTAGACCTCCAGACCGATGTCATGGATGACCTGCTTGCGGATGGAGATCGCGCCGCCGTCGGGCGCCGCCGGCGGCAGCACGCACTGGAAACGTTCGCCGGTCGGGAGCGAAGCTGAGAGGATGGGGTGCTCGTCGTTGACGACCTGGTTGGTGGAGCCGGCGACGCGCTCGCTCAGCGTCCTGATCCAATCGGCAGAAAACTGCGCATCGACGATACGCTCCATGCCGCCAACGCCGAGCCGTTCGATGAACAATTCACCTGGACGGTTGACGGAGATCTCCGAGACGCGCTCATCCGACAGAAACGGTTTCAGCCGCTCCAGCGCTTTGTCGAGAAACGGAAACTGCTTCATTTGTAGACCGGCGCGACAGGATAGTAGGGCGTTGGATCGACGTTGCGCCGGATTTGCCCACCGCGTTTCAGCCGCATCATCTCCTGCCGGACCGGATCGGCATAGAAAGTGGAGAAATCGAGGTCGCGGCGCAGAAATACGATGATGGACTCGCCCTGGGCGACATAGATTGTCGGCGGAATCTTCGAGCTTTCCTTGAAAGCCTCGTTTGCAATGTCCTGAAGGATGGCCGAGGATTTCTCGGCGGCGATCGAACGTGCTTCGGTGGCCGTGCGGCTCGGCTCGGTGGTGATGGTCGTGACCGCGCCGGTGATGGGATCGACGGTCGAAATGGAGCGTGCGCTTTCCGAGGCGGTGTTGCCGAGGGACGAGACGTATTCCGCCGCGCCGCCGATCACCGACAACATAATCGCAGAACCGAACCGCTCCCAGAAATGCGTGTCTATTTCGCCAGTGAGCCCGGCGCGGCCGAGGCGGTCGGCTCCCGGAGAGGCGATCTCGACAGAGACCCCGTCCGAGCGAATGACGCGGGACCATACGATGAAGATGCGCTTCTGGCCGCGCGCCAGCCCGGACTTGTATTCCCCGATCAGGCGCGAGCCCTTCGGAATGAGGATGCGGCCGCCGTCAAGAGAGCGGACATCTTCGCGCACGACAGCGCGCACCATCCCCGGCAGGTCGGTGTTGATCGCCGTCTCGAGGAAACCACGGATCATGGTGCCTTGTGCGACCAGCGCATCCGTCCGGTCGAAGCGGGTCGCCTTGACGATGCCGGCCGTCTGCTTTTCCGACTGGGCGAGAAACGCCTTGTTGGCATCGCTTTCCGCGCCGGGAACCGCGACGAGCTGGCCATCGTCGGCGATGGTCACCGTCTGGTCGCCGGAGAGTGTCTCCCGGTTCGAGCCGTCAAGCACAATCTGTTCGGAGCGCAGCCGCTCCCACCGTGCCTTTTCCTCCTCCTCCCGGCGTTTGGCTTCCAGCTCGGCAAGCCTCGCTTCCTCTTCTGCGCGCCGGCGCGCCTCTTCCATCCGAAGCCGTTCTTCCTCGGCTCGCCGCCGCGCCTCTTCGATCTGGCGGAGCTTTTCGAGATCATCGCCCTCATTGACTTTGACGTCGACCGTTGCGGGATCGACCGGCTTCTTCTCCTCGACGGGAATCTGCACGAGGTTTGGATCGGCGGCCTGCTTGACAGGCTCATCCGGGAAATTGCGGATGCTTGAATTGGAGGTCTCGAAAGTCTCGCCGGTTCCGTCCGCCACAGTCGGGTTCTGCGGTCCAGCGGGCCAGTTGACATAGGCAAGCACGCCGACGCCGGCGACAAGGAGGAGCGGCAAGGCCAGCTTTCCGAGGCGGCCATTGCGGTCGCTCGCCACGCTGCTTTGTCCATCGAGGTGGTCGAAGTCGATCTTGCTCACCGCTGGCGCTCCTCTTTGTGGCCGAGGCGCTTAGGCCCGTAGGCGTCCTCGATGAGGTCGAAGGATTGGCGATTGGCCTGCCGGTTATAGAGGCAGAGCCATTTGTCGCCGGCGCGCAGCGTGAACTGCGCCGCGATCTTGTCGACGACGACATATTTCCCCTGCGTGCGCAGGTTGACGAGCGACTCCTGGCGCTTGCCTTCGACCACAAAGATCGCGGGGATTTCGTCGGGGAACTCCAGATACAGATGCGTGCCGTCATCGAAGGCGACGCGCGGCTTCAGGCTCGTGTCACCCTTGAATACATAATCGTAGTTCAAGCGGTTCGGATCGAGATCCTTCAGCAACGGATCCTTGGCGCTCTCCTGCGCGGCGGCCAGCAGCCGGGCATTGACGTCTTCATCGGGATATTTGAACCGCACCTGAAAGGCGGCGCGCAGGTCCGCCGCGGCCGAGCCTTTCAGGAGCAGGGCATAGACGCGCTGGTTGGTGACGATATTGACGTTCGTCTCGGCTTTTTCGCGCAGAGGCTTCACGAACAGGATGCCGGATCCCTTCTTCGGCACGATCGACCAGCTGGCGGTATCGCCGGCCGAAATGGTCTCGATCACCTCGGAGCTGCCAAGCTGGATCATCGTGGAGACACCAAGGCCGGCCGGCACGGTGACGACGGCATTGTTGTTGAAGGTGATGTAGCGGATACGGGGATCGGCCGCGGTGGAGGTGGTCGCTGTGGCAAATAGCGTGAGCGCTACGAGGGCGAGGAGAGATCTCCGCATCATCGAACCGCCTTCTCCGCTGGCAGCACTTCCGGCAACGATTCCTGGTCGCGCCTATATTCGACGACCTGGAAGCCAAGCGGATTGTCGAAGCGATATTCGTTCTTCAATGGTGCGGTCGTATAGCGGAACCGAACCACGGAGACCCAGTGTTCGCGGCGAAGGGTATTGTCGCGCCGCGTCTCGGTCGAGAATCGGACGGTCGCCGTGGAGGCGTTGAGGAAGGAGACCGACTTGATGGTGACGGCGACGCGCGTGTTGCGGCCGAGTACCTTGTCCTTGGACTGCGGGTTCGACGGCTCGAAGTCATGGCGGAGGTCTGCCGAAGCCTGCCCGGTCGAATAGAGCTGGGCGAGATCGTAATTGTCCTTCAGCGCCCGAGGGTCGTAGGTCTCGCGAGCCCGGATATAACGGACGATGTTGGCGGTCTTGATGGCATCGTTCTCGGTGAGCTTACTTTCGTCGAGGGAACGGGCAACCTCGACGAAGCCGGTGGTCTTGTCGGCGATCACCACCACGGCCTCGAACTGCTTCAGGGGAACGAGGAGATTGAGTGCCGACAGGCTGAGCAGCGTGGAAATACCGGCGACAGTGGCAACCGTCCAGGCGATCTTCCGGGAGCGACGCTCCTTGCGATAAAGCTCGGCCTCCCAAGATGCGCCGGCTTTCCAATAGGCGGTGAGATCGATCGGCGGGGTTTCGGACGTATTTTCAGCTGGCTCTGCGTTGGTCATCTAGGGTATCCGGTGATCGCCGACGGCGAAAAAGAAACTATAGTTTATTCTCGTGGCCGAGCGATCTCCTCTACCGAGTAGCTCGGGGTCAGGAACAATCCGCAAAGCCTGGGTTTAAGGAGCGTTCAGCTCCTCGGTGCAGCCGACCTACGTCTTAGCTGCACCAGCGCATCAGCGTTTTCTTGGACGCCGTGTTGGAGAAGAAGAAGGAGCGATCATCCTTCACGTCGATCCTGACGGTATCGCGATCGCCATCTGCCTCGTCCGATCCAGCCTCGATCCATAGGACTTCGAGAACATACGAGCTGCCATCCTGCTTGACGGAAAGAACCTTGCCGGCGGTCTTGTTGGCGCCGATGGCCTTGTCCTCGATATAGATGAACGCGGCGGCTGCCGCTTCGCAGCCGCCTTCGGCCGGTGCATAGGCGCCTGTCAGCACGGGCAGGATCGAACTAGGCGTTTGCGACCACGCCGCGTCGGGGATCAGCAGGCCGAGCGCGAGCATCGTCGACAAGATTTTCTTCATTCTGAAGCCTCCTCGCTCAGAAACCGAACAATGCACCGAGGCTTTGAGCGTAGCCGGCAAGCGCGTTGTAAAGCTCGATGCAATATTCGGCGAAGGGCTTGAAGAAGATGACTGCAATCATGAACAACAGGAAGCCGAGACCGCCGCCTTTTTTGGCTACGGCCCTGCCGTGTTCCGCAGCTTCCTCGTTGATCTGAGCCTGTTGGTGGAGGGCCGCTTGATAACGGCGATCATCACCCCAATGGTTCATGGTAGCCTCCATGTTCGTAAACTATACTTAACAGCCACAGTCGCCTGCCGCCACCTTAAAGTTGCCCATTCTTTTCTGTTTCACGCTGGATAGCGCGCGCCCGAGCAGCATGGACATCGGCGGACGTCCGGCGTCGACCGAGACCGCTCCTCATAATCTGAGCGCGACCGGTAACCTGGTGACGGGCACGACCCCATGACTCCAACCCGCCCCTCAACGGCCCATCACCCTGCCCGATCGCCATACCGCCTACGATCGCACTCGCGAAAGCCGGAATGAAACGGAACACCACGATCCCGAGCAGGCAGACGATTACGAAGGGCGCGACATAGGAGAGCTTGCTTTCTGTCGCGGTGTTGTTGGCCGTGTTGATGGCCAGTTCGATGAGCTGGTAGAGGAAGGCGAGGAACGCCATCATCAGGGTCTGCGTCACCATCAGGTTTACCATCAGCAGCAGCCAGCCGTCGGTGAAGCGGAAGGTCCAGCGATAGAGCGCCAGGATGATGAACACCGGCGCAAGCGCCAGCGTGATGAACAGCATCAGCTTGGCGGCGAGGATCGCGGCCGCTGCGACGGCGATGAAGATCATCGCAACGACAAAGACCACCGCGCCGATCAATGCGCCGACATATTCGAAGGTGCCGGTCGCCACCTGCTCATAGACCTTGCCAGCCGTCTCGAACACAGCATCGAGGATCTTCACGACGCCGGTCGTGTCATCCGTTCCGCCGTCGAGGATACCGCCGGCGCCGGCGATCGACTCGATGATCGTGTCGGAGATCAGGTTCGGAACGGCCTGCACAAGTTTGTAGAGGGTGGCGGAAAACGCTCCCCAATTTGTCGCCATATAGTAGATGAAAAAGGCGCGTCCGAGCCTCCAGGCCGCATCCGGTACCGAAAACCCCTCCCGACCGGCGAGGATCATGTAGCCCCACCAGATGACATAGAGGGTGAGCATCGCCCCGAACAGGACATTCACCTGAAGCGCAAGACCGTCATAGGCGTTCTTGATGAAGGTCTCGCCGATGGCGTCGAGCTTGGAGAAGATGTCCGAGATGATCGTGGTCGCGGCCAACAGCTCACTCCTTCAGCACTGGCGCGAAGGCGTCGTTGACCGGCATCGCCGGGCCGCACAGGTCATCGCCGGGCGCATAACCCGATATCGGCGGGCAGGGGGCCTTCTTCTCGCCCTTCGTCTGGCAACCGGCGAGCAGGACGAGGCCTGCCAACATCGTGGCAACGAGCAAACGCATGCGGCCTCACTTGAACGGGTTGACGTCTTTGTATTGCAGCATCTTGGCGGTCTCCGATTGCTGCGTCAGCCGCATCTGCATCTCAGTGTTGAGCGCCGAGACCGCACCATTCGAGACGCCGATCAACTCGTTGATCGTGCGCGCCGTCTCCAGCTGCATGCGCGTGTTGGCGTCGACCGAGCCCTTGACGTCCTCGGCCGAGCCGATCTGGCCGGTGGCAGACTGAAGAGATTGCTCGCGCTGCGACACGCCCTTCTGCGCCTGCTGTGTCAGCGCGGAGAGCAGGGCGACGGTGTTGACCGCGCCGGAAAACGCGTTGTTCATCGCGCCGACATCGTCACCGTCGATGATCGCCTTGACCTGCTTGACGAGCTGAAGGCCGTTGATCAGCGTGGCGGCGATATTCTGCGCGTCAGAGCCAAGCCCGCCGAAGGACAGCGTGCCGCCGTTCATGATCGACGAGAAGGACGGCGCGGCCGCGACCGACATATTGCCGCCGAGGCCGGTCGAGGAAATGCCCATCGATCCGTCGCGGCTGCCGGACAGCGCGCCGAGGATCTCCTTGGTCTTTTCCAGGATGTTGGTGTTGGTCTTCATGATTTCGCCGGTGTTCTCGGCGTTCTTCTTGGCGATGGCGAGATTGGTGTTGTCGATCACCGGGATGTCGGCGAGCGCCGGCGTCGAGAAGGCAAGGGCGGCGGTGACGACGAGAAGCTTGTTCATGGAGAACCCCCTTAATCGGCCGCGTTGGCGGCGTTCTGGATGGATGTGAGATTGTCGCCAATCGAGCGATCCGTGCCGCCGGACGACAGGATTTCGCTGTCGGCGTCGGCGGCCGCGACCACCGCGCAGCGCGGCCAATCCTCGCGCGGCACCTTCATCGCCTCAAGGATGACCGGATCGCAGCTATAGGGATTGACCTTGCTGTCGGATTTCAGGGTCTTGGCGGTCTCCGATGTTTTCGAAAGCCGCATCTGCATGCGCGCCTGCAGCAGCTCGTTGAAGAGGTTGCGGGCGGTAATCAGGTTGTTCAGAAGCTCGGCATTGACGGCACGCGCCTGCGTGTTGTCGTCCCAGGCATCCTGATAGATCTCGGAGGCGCCGACGGACGCCGACAGCGCATCGATGCGCCGGCCTGCCTCCTGGACGCGCGCCGAACTTGCGTCGATCCCGGAAACGGCCCTGTCGACCGCGCCGGCCGCGGCGCTGTTCGAGCTGCGCGTCGCGCCCGAGCCATAGTCGACATAGGATTTATACGAGGGAGAGGAGATATCCTCGATGTTCGAGCCGCCGGCATAGGCGTTGAACCAGGTGTGGTTCCGTCCAACTTTTCCCGCCCAGTTCTTCTGCTCGGCCGCGGTCGATCCGTTGTACCAGGAGGCGAGGCAGGCATAGTCGGTGCTGCCGCATTTGTTGACGCCCATGCCGAGATATTTGACGCCGCCCTCGATATTCTCCTCGTTGATGTCGCGGTCGAAGCCCATGCCCTTGCCGGTCCGCTTCGTCAGCTGCATAACGCCCTTGACGCCGGTCGGCGATCCCGAGCACGTCGAAATCCCCGACTCCGCATGCGCCACCGAAAGGGCAAGACCGACGGGCACGTTGTACTTTTCGGCATAGTGCTTGATCAGCTCGACGTTCTTCGCATCCTCTTTCACGGCCTGCGCCGGCGAGCGGTAGAGCCGCCGGTTCTTCTCCTTCTGGGAGATGTTGCAGTTGGTGATTTCCTGTTCTTCAAGCTGGTCGGCTTGCGTTTCCGTGTCCTTCTTCGAGTGTTCCTCGTCCTCGGCACGCTTGTCCTTCACATCGTCATCGATGACAGGAATATCGGCCCAGGCCGACGGCGCAGGCGCTCCGGCCATTGTCGCGGACAGCAGGAGAATGATCGCTCTACGCATCGGTTGCCTCCTGGATCGTCCAGCCGCAGAAATGTGGGAGCCAGGCGGCCGGCGCCTCACCATAAGTCTCGCGCAGCGTCTGGCACTCGCGCACCGTCTCCGGCCGGCCGGAAAGCACCTTCACCAGATCGGGCATCGCCGACAGATCGAGCCGGGCGATGATCGAGTCCTGCGCATGCTTGATGAGGAAGGTGCGGCTCGTTTTGTCGGCTTGTTTGACGAAGCGGAATTCCTTCTCCGACAAACCGAACGCCTTGCGGTAGCTTTCCTCGTCGGCAGACGCGTTCGGGAAGAAAATATTCGTCATCGTCTGTTCGATGATCGTGTTGCGCAGCTCGGAACGCACCACGTCGGCGGCCGACTGCGTGCCGAAGCCGACGATACCGTTCATTTTTCGGATGGTTTTGAGCCAGTCCTTGATGAAGCCCGAGAACACCTCGTCATCGAGCAGCCGCCAGCCTTCGTCGAGGAAGATCATCGATGGACGGCCGTCGAGGATTTCCTGAATACGGTGGAACATGTAGAGAAGGGCCGCTGATCGCGTGCGCTTGTCGGAGAGGATCTCGGTCATGTCGAAGCCGATCACCGAACCTGAAAAGTCCAGCCTATCGGCAGGATTGTTGAACAGCCAGCCCTTGTCGCCAGTGGTCCATTCCTTTAGCCGGTCGGCAAGATCGCCGATACCGGATCGCATGCGCCCGCTCAGTGCCTCGGTCAGCATGTCGAGACGGCGCTGCGGCCGATCGAAATCTGCATAGATACTGTCCACCGCATCGGAAATGACGGCCATCTCCTCGGCGTTGAGCACGCGATCCGACGGGGTGACAAGATAGGAAATCAGCGTCTTGCCGAAGCTCCGATTGGCGGGCGTGTCGTCCAGCTGCAACGGTGCAAAGCCGGTCGGCTCGCCCGGCGAAAGCCGCTCGTAGCGCCCGCCCATGGCCCGAACGAAGATCTCGCCGCCCCTGTCTTTGTCGATAAAAACGCAGCGCGGGCGCGGCTGAACGCGCATGCCCTGGGCGAGCAGGAAGGACAGCGCCACCGTCTTGCCCGAGCCGGTCGGCCCGATAGCGGTGAAGTTCCCTACATCGGCCTCATGGAAATTGAAGAAGTAAGCCGTCTGGCTGGTGGTCTCCAGGAGTGAGATCGGCAATCCCCAATGCACCTTGTGCGTCTGCCCGGACGGGAAATTGTGCGCGGAAAACAGCCCGGCGAAATTCACCGACGAGATCAGGCCCTGCCGAGCGATGTAGGAGAAGTTGGTCGGCAGCTGCGCCCACCAGGCCGCTTCCTGATTGAGGTCTTCGCGGACGGCGACGACGCCCATGCGCGCCAGCTCCGCGGTGACGTCGGCGACGGCGCGGTTAAGCCGTGCAAGGTCGCGCTCGAGCACCGCGACGGTCATATGATGTTTGCCGAACACGACCTCACCGGAGGCGAGCCGGTCACGCGCCGTCTCGATATCGTCTTCGACCGCCGTGCCGCCGTCATCGGAGTTCGCGATCTGCCGGCTGATGGTGGAGATCGCCTCCGTGACCGTCGTTCGGTCTTCCGGCGCGAAAGTGTGGGTGACGATGAATTCGTAAGGCAGGCGAAGCAGGCCGTCGAGCTGGCCGGGTGTCGTCATCGGCGGATATTCCTTGATCGACACCATGGCCGCGACCTTCGACGTCGCGCCGTCGGACGACCAGATTTCCGTCGCCTTCCGGCCAAACATGATCCGGCCGGTCCCGACATAATCGGCGAGCGACATGCGGGGCAGGGGCATCGCCCGCTCGTCACCGGCGGCGAGGATCTTGGCGAAGAATTCGGCGGGCTCGGAATAGAGGCCGCCGTCGCGCGTGACGCAGGAAAGGATTTCCGGACGATAGGAGCGGAAGTCGCCGGCGATGCCCGAAACCATGTCCTTGAGGTCGCGCAGTGCCTCGCCCCTGGCCTCGACCTCATTGTCGGCCATGCGGAAGACGTCGAACATGCGGTCAACCCTGCCGGCGCGTCCAGTCATTGGGCGGCGGATCACCGTCAGGTACAGCTCGTTGACGAACATCGTCCGGCGCTTCAGCCCGTCCATGTAGCGGGCGTTCAATTCGTCGGCGAAGGGATTGTCGAAATCGCCCTTGATGGCTGGGGCGATCTTGCGCCGGATGATGGTGGCATAGAGCGCGAAACGCGACGATCCGAGGGATCGAACCGTCATGTTACGGTTCGCGAGCCGCGCGTTGATCTCGGCCTGGTCCATGGTCTGGTAGGGGAGGCCGGACAGCCGGATCACCTGTAGCAGCAGGCCGGACTTGGTGACGATCGTCTCCTCGTCGACATGCCGAAGGTAGGGAACGTGTGTGCCGATCCCCAGATCGCGGGCGCGTTCGCGTCCGAACTTCAGATCGTGATTGACGATGTTCATGGGGTGTAGCTTCCCGCCTTCCAGAAGCGTCTGTTGCGGATCGCCCGGCGCATCGACAGGAACACCTGCACCACGCGGACGATGTGGATGTCCCGCTGGCAAAGGTAGAGCGCGATAAAATGGATGGGCAGGACGACGAGCGGCGCCAGAAAATTCGATGATGCGATGAAGATGACGATCCCGAACATGCCATTGAGCACGAACACGATGATGTCGACGCCGAAATATAAGGGCGGGCGCGTCAATGGCAGGATCAGCGGTTCTACGTCGGGCGCGTCGTCATGCATGTCACATGCCCGCCGAGGACCGCATTGCGTCGACCAATTCGCCTGCGCCGAAGATGATCGCAATGCCGATGATGATGGAGAATGCCCATTGCCAAGCCATGCGGCCGGTGAGGAAAAGGAAACCCATGGCACAAACCGCGATGATCATGCACGACCTTGCGACGTTGCCCTGCAGAACCGTGACACCCCAGTCAAGAACGCTCTCGATAGGCGTTGCGGATTGTGCATGTGCGAATTCGGGGATCAGCGCGAGTGAAGTCGCAAGTACCGCCAGTGATAGGGCGGTCTTGCCGCCCGAGCGCGGCCTGATAGGGAAAATGTTCATTCGATTGTCCTTCATGCTTGGGAGGGTGAAATGGGGAAGGAAGGCCATGCTAGTCGGCCGTCCAGACGTGCTCGTCGCGCCAGGGCGATGCGGCCATCGCGACCGTCTCCTTGCGAGCACGGTGACCGCCGCGCCGTTCTTCCGCTGCCGACGCCTTGGCGGTCAGTTGCCAGCGGTTCATCACCTTGACGATGTACTGGGCGGTCTCGTTGAATTCGGGAATGCCGCCCTTGCGATAGACCCGCTCGGGACCGGCATTGTAGGCGGCGAGCATCAGCAGGGGATCGTCGAACTCGCCATAGAGCTTCTTCAGATAGCGGACGCCGGCGCGGATGTTCGACTCCGGATCGCAACGATCCGTCACGCCATAGTCGGACGCGGTTTCCGGCATCAGCTGCATGATGCCGACGGCACCTGCATCGGAGACCTGGTGCCTGCCGCCGGCGCTCTCGACGTCAACCACGGCGAGCGCCAGATCGGGGTCCAATTCTTCCTCGGTCGCGATGGTCCGGACCATCTCCAGAACGCGATCCGCATCGACCGGCTCGCACGCTTGCGCGGACAATGCCGAGGTGGAGATGAGGAGGAATAGTAGGGTGGTTTTCAATTCGATTGTCCGGGTTGCCGCGTCGATGGATAAACTATAGTTAATTCGTATGGGATTCCCCTGTCAATTCAGAAATGGCTTTTCCCGCTATGCACAAACAACTCAAGGTTACGGCCCTTGTCGCCTACCTCTTGCTAGGTGGCGCGGCTTTTGCGATCGCGGAGGATGAGGATCCCTACGCAGAACCCTCGCCAACCTACCTTCGCCAGTACCGACAAGAGGGGGCGAAGACGTTCGTGCTGGAACGCTTTGATGCCGATGGACGGCTTGTCGCGCGGTCTGCGGAAAGACTGGAAGGGAAGGTCGCGATTGGCGGCCCAGTCGAGCGAACGATCGGGGGCCAGAAAATCGCCCTGCGCGGCCTGACCGCCTGCCCGACGGACAAGGTGGTCTATAACCGCGTACAGTCTTGGAGCTGCACCGACGCTGCGCGCGACTATGCCGACGCGGTCTACAACAGGCGTGGCAGCGTCGTCCTTTGCAAAACCCTGGTACTGACGCCGGCCGAAAATGAGACCATACCGGCGTCATGTTTCGTCCTTGTCGGCGGTAACGGCGAGCCGTTCAAAACCGTCAATGACGACGACAGCATGGTCTTTCTCGGTCTCGCGGAGATCGGGCGGACGCAGGACGGCCGCTCCCGCCGTCCTGACCTTGAAGAATCGCAATCGCTTTCACGATCGATGGGGTTCCAGAATGCCGATTAAGCTTCCGATCATCATGGCTCTCCTGCTGGCGACAACGGCGCGTGCGCAGGAGGAGACCATCTCGTTTCCCGCGGCCGTGCGCTTTGAAACAGGCGATAGCTGGCAATACGAAGGCCGGAAATTCAGGCTATTCGGAGTGCAAGCGTGCATTCGAGGAACGGCCTATCATGCTCCCGATGGAACGGAAAGCGATTGCGGCATGCAGTCGATTGCGTCCCTTGCAGCGCTTTTTTCGACCGGTTCGATTGGTTGCCAGCCCGTCGGCCGGGCCAATGACGATGCGTCCTTTGTCGTCTGCGCCGCCCAGATCGACAACGCCACCGTCGACGTCGGGACCGCGCTCATATCCTCCGGCGCTGCATTCGCCGCCGCGTACCCTTCAGGCGCTCCGGTGTCCGCTGCCTATGCGGTTGCCGAGGCCATCGCCAAGGACAGCGGAAGCGGGCTATGGGCGGGGCGGTTCGCCCATCCTGTCTCCATGCTTCTCGACAAGCGCTGACCAAATGGCCGTGAGGTCGACCTGAAGGCACTCCGCAATCGTGCCGAATTCCTTGACCGTCAGACGTTGCCAGGCGCCGGACTGAAGATATTCCAGCCGCTCTTCCGTTATACCTGTCGTTTCCGCGAATTCAGGAAGCGTCGTCCCTCGGCGTCGAAGTTCCTCTGCGAGGAATCGCACGAGTTCGGCGGCACTCTCATTGGCCATTTGCGGTCATCCTTTCCTGTCCCCGTCGGACAGCGCCGACGATGAGGGAATCGTTCGATCCCTGTACGCGGAGTATGGCGGAGCAGCGTTCGATAAGGTGATGGCGGAACGGGCGGATTTGATTCCGCCAGCTCATTGGGCGCGCAACTCCTACACGAGTCAAAAGTGGCGTTTTCGCGGCGGAGCAGCTTTAACGTTGGTGAAAATGTAAAATATAATTACTGTTGTGACTCGCTTCGCCGGGAATCGAGCAAAGGAGGTCCCATGCCGTAGGCAAAATAAAACCCGCCTCGGAGAGACGGGTCGAGTGACACAAGAATGTGCGCAAAAGTCTTATAGCCACTGATTTTTTCGCACATCGACGCCGCCCCTGCAAGCTAATTCTTGCCACGGATATGTGTGTCTCGCGTCCCGATTTCTCCACGATCAATCATTGAAGATGGAGAGATCATGCCTGGCACGATCCGGACGGCCCATGGGCCGAACCTATTGGCGCGCCTGCTTGCAGCCGGTACGCACCAACAAGTCGATGAATGCGCGAAAGCTGCGTGGGTGTTGAACGGCGAAGGATTAATCGCCGACGAGGAAATGGAATACCTTTCTCCTGTCATCGAGCACCGGCGAAAGTCGATCGGCGCTGGACCGCGTGCGGTTCAGGCGAAGGGATGTGTCCGTCATTGCCGTCCGGCGATTCCTTTGCAGAAGCGGACGGCGTGTTGGCTTCGCCGGCGAGGTCTCGCCAAGGACTGCATCATTCCGACATGTTTGGCCCAAGCCTTCACCGTCAGCAAGCTGGCGGTGCTCTCCGTCATTGCGCGGGCGGTGATGGAACGCGGCCAATCGACGTTGTCACTGCCTGAAATCGCCGCGCGCGCCGGCGTCGGCTGCACAACAGCGCGGTATGCCATCCGCGACGCTGCAAGGATGGGGCTCATCAGCGTGTCCGAGAACCGCGTCAACGGCTTCTGGAACCGCCCGAACACCATCAGAATTTTATGCGGTCGATGGCTGCGATGGCTGAAGGCACGCGCCGGCTATGGCGCTGCGCGGAAATCGGCCGGACGAGCGACAGCTGGTGGCCAATCTACCCCCCTCAGAAATCCGATCCCCACGATTGAAACTGTAAGATTCAACCCGCACAGCATGATACGCCAAGGGTTAAATGGGGGTGCTTCTACGCTATGCTGGAGAGGCTGCATCGAGTTGCGCAGCGGAGAGCTGTTGCTGGAATAGGGCTTGGAGCGCCAGCATCGCCTACTTTTGCCGTGTTGAGGGCAAATCTAGTGAAAATTCCGGGCCTTCACCTTCAGCGTATCGATATGGAGATCTTTTACGAACATGTCGCGCGGCTGCACGGTCGGCGCCTGACAATCGCGCGGGTCCGGCCCGCCACCATGGGCGAACTCATCGCCGCGGCCGGCCGGAGGCCGGAATTCGGTGTCGCGTTCCGACAGGCTCGACAGATCGACCGAGAGATCGAACAGCTGCTGGGCGATGAGATGCACGACCTCGCCTTCGCGCTGGATGCGGCCGTTGATCGCCATCATGGACGAGCCGAGCACGACGCGCCGGCGCCGCTCGAACAACTTTGGCCAGACGACGATGTTGGCAGGGCCGGTCTCGTCCTCAATGGTGATGAACATGACCCCCTTGGCACTGCCCGGCTTTTGCCGGACCAGCACGAGGCCGGCGGTCATCAGCCACCGCCCGTCGCGCGCCGACATCGCCTCCTGGCAGGTGACGATGCGCCGCTCGGAAAGGTCTCGGCGAAGGAAGGAAAGAGGGTGCTCCCGCAGCGTCAATCCCGTGTGGCTGTAGTCCTCGATGACATTGTGGCCCTCCGTCATCTGGCGCAATTCGACATCCGGCTCCTGCTGTTCGGCAATGGTGCGCGCTTCGCGCTCGGCCGCGGCGGCAAAAAGGGGGAGGGGTTCGTCGCGCAAAGCCTTGATCGCCCAGATCGCGTCGCGCCGCTCAAGCCCGAGGGAGGGCAGAAAGGCGTCGGCCTCGGCCAGCTCCACGAGCGAGGCGGCCGGCACGCCGGAGCGACGCCACATGTCATCGACGCTGTCGAACGGCTGGTCGGCGCGGGCCGCGGTGATTTTCGCGGCATCGGCAGTCGGCAGTCCGCGCACCATACGCATCCCGAGGCGGACCGCGTGGCGCTCGCCATCCCCGACCGGTTCCAGCGTGCAGTCCCAGCGCGAGCGGTTGATACAGACCGGCCGCACCTCGACACCATGCCGACGGCAATCGGAAACAATCTGGGCGGGCGCGTAAAAGCCCATAGGCTGGGAGTTCAACAAGGCCGCGCAGAAGGCATCCGGGTAGTGGCATTTGATAAAGCTGCTGGCATAGGCGATCAACGCGAAGGACGCAGCGTGTGACTCGGGGAAGCCGTAAGAGCCAAAACCTTCGAGCTGGCCGAACTTCTTCTCGGCGAATTCCGCCGAATATCCGTTGTCGATCATTCCGTTGACGAGCTTGTCCTTGAAGCGCGAGACACCACCTGTGAACTTGAAGGTCGCCATGCTTTTCCGGAGCTGGTCGGCCTCTCCCCCCGAAAACCCGGCGCAGACCATCGCCACCCGCATCGCCGATTCCTGAAACAGCGGCACGCCGAGCGTCTTGCTCAGCACCGCCTCCAGTTCCGGCGTCGGATATTCCGGCTGTTCCTTGCCTTCCCGACGTCGCAGGTATGGGTGGACCATATCCCCCTGGATCGGCCCTGGCCGCACGATCGCCACCTGGATGACGAGATCGTAAAACGTCCGCGGCTTCATGCGCGGCAACATCGACATCTGCGCGCGGCTTTCGATCTGGAACGTGCCGAGGGTGTCGGCCTGTCGGATCATCTCATAGGTTCGCGCGTCTTCCGGCTCGATTTTCGCCAGATCGAGATCACGGCCTTTGTGTTCCCGGATCAGATCGAAGGCCTTGCTCATGCACGTCAGCATGCCGAGCGCGAGCACATCGACCTTCATGATTTTGAGCGCCTCGACGTCATCCTTGTCCCATTCGACGATGCGCCGATCCTTCATGGTCGCCGGCTCGATCGGAACGAGGTCATCGAGGCGATCGTTGGTCAAGACGAATCCTCCGGGGTGCTGGCCGAGATGCCGGGGCGCGCCCATCAGCTGCTGGGCAAGCTTCAGGGTGAGGAGGAGGCGTCGATCTTCGGGGTTCAGGTTGAGTTCGCGAACGTTGCGGTCGCTGACCTCCTCCGACCATGACCACATGCCCGACGACAGCGCCTTGATCACGTCCTCGGGCAATCCCAGCGCTTTGCCCACATCGCGGATGGCGCCTTTGGCGCGATAGCGGGTGACGGTCGCGCACAAGGCCGCCTTGTCATACCCGTAGGTCTTGTAGATCCACTGGATGACCTCCTCGCGCCGGGCATGTTCAAAATCGACATCTATGTCCGGCGGCTCGTCGCGCTCGCGGCTGACGAAGCGTTCGAACAGGAGGTCGTTGGTCTCGGGATCGATGGAGGTGATGCCGAGAATATAGCAGACGGCGGAATTGGCGGCCGACCCGCGCCCCTGGCAAAGAATGCCCTGCGAGCGCGCGAACCGCACAATGGAGAACACCGTCAGGAAATAGGGCGCATATTGCATCGCCTTGATCAAGTCGAGTTCGTGCCGGACGATCTGCAGCGTCTTCGGCGGCAGGCCCTCCGGGTATCGGTCAGGCACGCACTGCCAGACATAATGCTCGAGCGAAGCCTGCGCGTCCTTGCCGGGGACGATAGCCTCCTCGGGATACTGGTAGGTCAGCTCCTCGAGCGAGAACTTGCAACGGGCCACGATCTCCATGGTCCGCGCTAACGCCTCGCGATAACGCGGAAAGAGCCGTTCCATTTCCTCGGGCGGTTTCAAGAAACGATCGGCGTGGCGTTCGCGCTCGAAACCGACATCATCGATGGTGGTGTTGGTCCGGATGCAGCTGACGACATCCTGCAGCTGGCGCCGATCGGGATCGTGAAACAGAACGTCGTTCGTCACGACCGGGCGGACGCCGAAGCGGGTGGCGAGGTTCGACAGATTGTGCAGCCGCAACTGATCACGCGGCCGGCGGCGCAGCGTCAGCGCCATATAGGCGCGGTCGCCAAAAATCTCCGCGATCTTGCGCAGCTGCACCGCGCAGGTCTCGTCCGGCAGATCGGGGACGAGCACGCCGATCAGTCCTTCCGCATGTTGTGCGACGTCATCGAGATGCAGGATGCAGTTGGCCTTTCCTCCTCTGGACTTGCCGAGCGTCAGCAACCGGGTCAGCCGGGAGTAGGCGGCGCGATCGGTCGGATAGACGAGGATCGACATGCCGCCCTGGAGATCGAGCCGACAGCCGACGACGAGGCGGATCTTCGTCTCGCGTGACGCCTCCAGCGCGCGGACGATGCCGGCGAGCGAATTGCGATCGACTACGCCGAGTGCCGAGATGCCGAGCGCCTTGGCCGTCGCAAACAGCTCGTCGGCTGACGAGGCTCCTCGCAGAAAGCTGAAATGGGTGGTCACCTGAAGCTCGGCGTAGTTCATGCGAAGATCCCATGCACGAACCAGCGGTGCGATCCCGTGGCCGGATCGACCCCGTCGCCGCTGCGGAAGATCCACAGGCGCTCGCCGTTTTCATCCTCGACGACGAAATAGTCGCGCACCGCCTCATATTCCGCGTCGCGCGTCCACCATTCGCCGAATATGCGCTCCGGGCCGTCGGCGCGCTTGACGCGCCGGCGCTTGCCCCGCCAGGTGATCGACACCGGCGGGTGGTCGGGCATCAGGGCGATCACCTCGATCAACTCCGGCCGGGACAGCAGGCGGACCGGCCGCGGCCAATGCTGGGTCCAGGTCGCGCCCGCCGCGACCGCAGCAGGATCGATCCGCCGCACGCTGCGCTCCGGGACATCACTCGCCACCGGCATCACGCGATAGACCCGCTGGCCGCGATTGGCGAAAACGTCGATGAGGGGGACGACGTCCGTCATCTGGTCTTCGACCAGTGAGGACGCTTTCTGGACCTCTTCCAGCGGTTCGGTCATCACGGCGACCAGCGTCAGCCGCTCGATGCCGAAACCGGGCTCGATCTTCTCCGTCCGGTCGCGAAAAAGCTTGGTGAGCCATGTGACGTCGCGCGACGGCTTGGCCGTGCCGGCGCGAATGGCCTGCCGCGTGCCGTCGACCTTTTCGACGATGAGGTCGGTGCGGCGAACGCCGTGTCCCCGGCGCTGCAGCTCGCCGACGAGCTGTGTCACCAGGCCGGCGACATAGCGGTTGATGGTCTCGGCCGCGCCGATGGGCTCGGCGAAGGCTTTGCTGACCTCGACAATATCTGGTGTGCGGATGGGGTCGATCGGCTCGGCCGTGCGTCCATACATCTGATCGAGTCTGCGGCCGATTTCCGGCCCGAAGCGCAGGGCGAGGGGCGCGCGCGCCGTCGCCGACAGCTGGCCAATCGTCCTGAAGCCGAGGGTTCTCAGGTCGCCAACGATTTGCTCAGGCAGGCGCAACAGGGAAATCGGGAGACGCTCGACAGCGCGCGCGGTTTCGCCCGGCGGCACGATGACGGTTTCGCGGGCTATGGCGCGGGCACAGGCATGCGCCGCGCCCCAGGTGTCGGCGATGGCCACGCGGGCGGTGAGGAATTTGGCACGGAAGCGATTGGCAGTCGCGGTCAGCATGAGCTGCTCGCCGCCCTGCAGATGGTCGGCTCCTTCGGTGTCCATCACAATCCCGTCTGGCGCATCCATGGCGACGACCGGCGAATATTGCGTCAGCGCCCAAAGGGTGATGCGTTCGAGCGCTGCAGCGTCGGCCGCCGGATCGGCGTCGACCAGCATCAGGTCGCGGAACAGCGCCTGCGCTTTTGCCGCCGGCATCCCGACCTTCACGCCGACCTTCCGCGCCGCGGCGTCGGCCGCAGCCACCCAGCGCCTGGAACCGCTCCGCGCGATGACGGCGATCGGCTGCTCAGCCGGCAGCGAAGGGTCGGCCCGCCTGATCCTGTCGGTGGGCAGGTCCGGTAGATAGATCGATACGACCCGAGGCATCACAGGCTCCAACGATAAACTCAGCGCACTCGCCCGCTTTCACGCGCATAATTTCCAGCAGCCAGGCCGGCCGTCCGACGCAGGGGACCGGCAATTCCTCCGAGGGAAGCACGCTCACCCGCCATCGCGTGGTCGAGGCGGTCGGCTGGCCGTAGTCGGACGCCTCGGTCGGCCGCCGCCAGCGTCGGACCACCAGCGCCATCGCGCCGGTCTTTTCGGCGGCAAGCTGCAGCCGCCGGCTCGCCACCATCGGCAGGCGCACAAGCTCGGCGACGACGGCGCCGAGCCCGCCATAGGCAAGCGCCTCTTCGGCATTGGCGAGAACGTCTTCTTCCTTGTCGCTCTCAACGAAATAGACGCGATCGGGGTGCAGTCCGACCTGCGCCAGCGCCGGAAAGAACAGGTCGGGCCGTGTCAGGCACCAGACGATCGGTCCCGTCGTTCGCGCCGCGATGCCGGCGGCGAACAGCGCGGCCGCAGCACCATCGACCGCGCCGGCGCCGCCACCCGAGACTTCATGGAGCGCGCCGTAGGCAAGACCGCCGCCGGGCAGGGCCGCGTCGATTTCTGCCACCTGAAACGGCAACGCACCGGCTTTGCGCGAGGCAGGGCTCTCCATTGAGGCGATGCGCTCTCTCAGCTCGGTTATCACCCTGTTTCGGGCAGCATTCATCGTTCACGGACTCCAAGGGGTTCGTGTTTTCAGGCGACGTCATGTCGTTCAGGTCTGTTTGTTCTGTATCTGTTCCTCGCAGCAGAAAGAGTCAAGCCACCCGAAAATAGGAAAATTGTCTCACGTTTCTGCCTGCGCAGGATTCTTGCTTGCGAATCATTGACATGAGGTCGGTGGCGGCGCGCTTGCCGATTTCAAAAAAACTTATGCGGTTCGCCGTCGAGCAGGGCCGACAATTGTTCCTCGTATGTTCCTATGATAGTTTGGGGGGACCAAACTGGATCGGAGGCCGGAATTGTCCCGCCTGTTCTCTATAGCCCGGCCGATTGAGGAAATCGTCGCGCATTTCGGCGTCAATCTTTCCTCCGTAGCGAGCGTTCCTTCCGAGACCGTCGAGGGCACCCCTGGCCTGATCGTGCTTGAAAAGGATGGTCTGCGCCTCCTCAAATCCCCGACCTGGGGCTTTCCGCGGCAGACGGGAGAAATGCGCCATAACGGCGAGCCGCCGGGGCGCATCGGGCTTGTTGCCGACCTCACCAACCCGCTCTGGGATCGGGTTGTCGTCGATGCAAAATATCGATGCCTGATAGCGCTAACACACTTTGCCAATCCTGACGGGGTCAAGGGCGCGAAGACAAGGACGTGGTTCTCGCTCCATCGCCAGCCGCTGGTCGCCTGGGCGGGTCTCTGCCGCAATACACCAGAGCTCGGACCCGTATTCGCGGGCCTGACCATGGCGGCGAACGACAAGATCAGGCCGCTGAACGATCGGATGCCGGTCCTGCTGAAGCCGGAGGAATACGAGCGCTGGCTGCATGGATCGATTGAGGACGTTATCGCGTTCCAATACCGCGAGCCGCCCGCGTCCGATGAATTCGCCGTGCTGCAAACACGCGATCGCTGGCAGAGCGGCACGCCGCCGTCCCAGGCTTCACGGCGCCGGGATGACGTGCTTAGCTGAACCGATGTCCGAGGCGAAAAGGTTGATCGCATGTGCAACTTATACACCGTCCGCGTGACGGCCGCGGAGGTGGCCGCTCATTTCGGCGTGCCGAACCCGATGCAGTCGAACGCCGCCGAGGAAGTCTATCCGGGGATGCCCGGCCTAGTCGTCACCGAGAACGAGGGTGTTCGCGAGCTTCGCTCGATGACCTGGGGTTTTCCGCTCCGGCTGAAGGGCATGAAGCCGGAGGCCAAGCCGAAGCCGGTCAACAACGTTCGCGAACTCACCAAAGGCATGTGGGTCGGCCTCGCGCGCAAACCGCAATGGTGATGCCTTATCCCGGTGACGCATTTCGCGGAGGCGGAGGGCGAGAAGGGCAAGATGACGAGAACCTGGTTCAGCGTTCGCGACGAGCCGATCTTCGCCTGGGCGGGTCTATGGCGCGTCAGCGACGAATGGGGTCCGGTCTATTCCGGCGTCATGACCGATGCCAACGCGGTGGTCGCGCCGGTGCATGATCGCATGCCGGTCCTGCTTCACAGCGAGGAATATGAGCAATGGCTCCTTGGCAGCTTTGATGACCTGCTTGGGTTCCAGAAGCGAGTTTTCCCGGCCGATCGCATTTTGATGGAGCGGACAACGGACCTTTGGGTGAAGAAAAAAGGCGCAGCCGCAGTGGAAGCAGTCCTTCTCTAGCGCATTGAAGCCTCCGCAGGGCGCTTTCGAAAGCGCCTTTCTCCCCACTCCGCCATGACTGTGTGTCGGCGTCATTCCAGCGACCGCCACCGAACCTGGGATCGGCCCGTTTAGTTGATGGCAGGGCCTTCATGAACTATCCCAGAGACTTATAAAAACCATAGATATTTTGATCAACATCCTGTTTAATATTGCAGTTTTCAAAATGGAATATCGGGACTGACCCCAACTGTCTCTATAAAGGAACTGGTGCGCATCTTAATTTCAGCCATCGGATCGAAAAGATTCAATGCGATGGAGAAATGAAAATGGAAGCGTTGACTGAACTTGTGCGGCTCCTAGTCGGCCTGAAGACCGAACAGATGACGATCATGCTGGCGTTCGCAGCTCTCGGCGTTGCCGCGCTCGCAATAGCCAATGTCCGGAAGAATGGAGACTGACGCATGAAGGGTATGAAGACGTGGGTGAAGCTGCCGACCGCGTGGATCAATGCGGGCGGTTTGAAGGCGTTTCGTTGGGACAGAGGACAGGGGGCCAACAACATTGCTGCCCTCATGTGCCTCATGGTGATTGCGCACCACACGGATCCGGACACGGGTGAAGCGAACGTGACCTACGACACGATTGAGTGGGCGACCGGCCTTAGCCGGGCTAAAATCTCTGGCGGCCTAGATGTTCTGGAGAAGCTTGGGCTAATGGAACGGCGCGTGGAAAGGCGCCGGAGCACATATAAACTGGCCGGCATCGGCCCCATCGGCTGGGGCGCTTTGCCCGCGAAACCGCTCTATGCAGGGGGCAAGAGGCTATCGTTCTTGCAGGACTTCAACCTGCGCAAGGCGACAGAACTCAACGCGCTGAAACTCTATTTCCTGTTTATCGCCCGGCGCGGTCGTGACACAAACGCTGCCAACATAAGCTATGACAAGATTGAAGAGTACACGGGCGTCGGCCGTGAGAAAATTCGCAGCGCGCTGAGCTTGCTCGTCACGCACGGCATGGTTCATGTTGATCATATCCCGTCAAACGTGAACAAGTTCGGTGTGTCGAGCGCCTACCGAATTCCGCACATTAGGCCCTACCTTCACCAGGGTACATCAGCGAGGGAGAAGCTGGAATTGACGGAAGCGGGCGAAGACATACCGTTTTAGGTCTATTGCGCATTCAGGCAGCCGGGGTGGGAGGGCAGGTATTATGACCGCAAAGTTGGAGTCGCAATTTGATGAAGCTATGATGGGGATTTATCACCGGGCAAAAGTGGAAGCGAACTATCCGGCAACGGTGTTTCATCGGATGCTGGTGGAGCGCCGCGGATTATCGACTGCGAAATATCTTATCAACGCTGCCAAGCCGTCGGAAGGCTATACGAACCTTTGGGAACGGAAACGTCTTGATCTAACGGTCGAGGCCCTGATCTTGGATAATCCGAAATGGCATCCGCTGTTCACCCCGGCAGAGTTGGCAAAGGCCAGAGCGCGGCTTTCGGATTACGGCTACGAAATGCGACAAAATTAGCCGGCCGTTGCGTATCGGCGTTGCGCGTCGCCATAATCGATTCCGAAAAGCTCCCCATAGTCTTACTGGTCTTAGCGAGATCGGCCCGGGATTAGGTTCCTAAGCCGGTGCGCAGCAATCGATGATCCTCCAACCGCGATCAGCAAGCGTGTTGAGTTCTCCGTCGCCAAAAGCATCCTTGCGCATCGCAAGGCATAGCAGATGGGTTGGGCGGGTCATTGCAACATAGTGCAGTTTGAGCCGCCCGAGCATTCGAATGCCCTCCAAGACCTTCTTGCCGCGGGGAGTCGTTGTCGAACCGCCCGATTTCGATCCCAGTAACCAGGGCTTGAGTTCGCTGAGGTGGTGCTTATGGAAGAAGCTGTCGAGCACCAGCGTCGCCGTGTGCGTTTCGCCCTTCACCGAGTGGATCGATCCCAAACGAACACGAACCCGCGGCGCATCTGCCGGGTAGGTGAAAAGGTTATCGGTGCGCGTTAAGATGGCTGCCTCGCCTTCGGCAGCGATTGGCGCTTGGGGAGCGGTGAGGAACGCGACGACAGTCCCATCCAACTCGGCCGTTCCGCTGAGCTGCCGGACTATATCTTCGACAAGGGCTCGCGCTTGCGCCGCCCACACCTCGGGAGAGATCTCGCCTGCATGTGTCAGGACGATTTCCTGTAACGCGCGATAGCTGGCCCGTGCGCCACCCTCGCTAAGTATCTCCACGACCCTACGATGCGGAGACTTCCGCGACATCCGACCATGCGTGCCACCGGCAAGCTCGCTGGCGGCTAGCAGTGCCGACGCCGTGGCGTTCACCAATTTATCGGTGTTCCCAACGGCGGCTGACTCAAACCTCGCCCGCGCCAGATACTGCACGAAGCTGCTCGGTGAAGCCTCTTTTCTCACACACGAAGGATCATAAGTGGGTACGTAGTGTCCCATCGCACGCGGGATATTATCATCGCCACCAGGTTCGTGAACGCCGGCGATTGCGGTAAAAACACCGCGTTCGAGGACCTCTGCAGTAAAGGTGTCCAGAAGATGCTGGCCGTAGCGCGGCAAAACTTCCTGCACGGACCCATCGTCAAACAGGAAGATCGCCCGTTCCTTTGGGTCGGTCCCAATGTTATCGGGGGGACCAGCGCCAATGAGAGGCTGCGGAGTGACGCCCAAGCCTTGAACCTTGTCGGCAAGATCCTGCCCAAAGCGATAGCTCCGTGGCATCGGATGCACGTCGCCGCTCGGAAAGAGATCCGTCGTAGCTCCGCTTTGGCTCGAACTTGCATAGATTGCCTGGTTGGAATCGCCGAATCGTTGCCTGCGCGATGGTGCGTCGCCCTCGCAGAAAATTCGGTGCAGTAGCGCTGATTGTGCTTCGCTATTGTCCTGTGCCTCATCGATGAAAACGAGCGGGTAGCGGCGACGGAGAGTCCGGGTTGCCTCCGGGCAGCTATCTAAAAGCTCCCTTGCCCAGATGAACATCTCGTCGAAGCAGAAGTATCCTTGTTCACTGGAAGTTCGGCGCGCGGTCACTATGGCTTGATATGTCTGCGTCTGCGCTCCAAACCTGCCGGTCGCACCGCCACCGTAGTCTGGCTGGGTATAGATGAGGCAGGATTCCGTGAGATTGGCCTGCTGCAACGCCCAGCGCGTATTGCGAGGTAGTAGGGCCCAACGTTTTGCGAGCGCAATCTGTGTATCGACGCAGCGCACCTCGACGCCCTTCGACCGGAGCCATGGCAGCGCCAAATACTCGTTTACAAACGAGTGGATGGTCCCGACGAAGTGGGGATAGCGCATAAGAGCGATACCTGCGGCCGTATTGCTCAATTTCGAACCGATCTCGTTGCGCGCTGCATTGGTGTGCGACAACACGCAGATGCCCTGCTGCCGATACGCCCAGCGGATCGCCAGAACGGCTAGCTTCGCAACAAGCAATGTGGTTTTGCCGCTGCCAGGGCACGCCTCGAAATCGACGGTGTCAAGTCGGAGCATGGCCCGAAATCGGCTGTCGTCTCCCTCGACCGGTGCGAATCCGTCCGGCCCTAGACCCATCAGCTCCGCCGCCCAGGCAACATCTTCTTCGCGGATTAGATCGTCGAGCATGCCTCAAGCCACCTGCTCAGGATTAGCCGGCTGGTTTGGGGCAGCTTCCACGTCGACGGCAGCTAGGGGAGGGAAGGGCCCAGTAACATGCGCGATCGCGGCGACCACATAGGGAGGAAGCGACGCTCGCAGGCCCTCCGCATTCAGAGCGCCGTCGACGATCTCCTGCTGAAGTAGTTCAGCAAGATATTGTGCGCCAATAGCTTTGGATGCGCCATCTGCCTCGAATAGAGCATAGACATGCGAGGCAAGTGTTGTCCTATCGTGACCTGCGTCAGCCAGTGCCTGGTAAGCGACGTCGGCGTCGCCGAGAACTACAACTCGCGTGGTCGTGGCGGCGTTGAGCCTGTCGTCGGCAAGCGCTAAAGTGGCCGCCCGGAAAACATGTTTCCCAAGCCCGTGAAACGCAAGATCGTACTCTAACGTCCACTCGTCGGCGACGAACGTCTCGACCCTTTGGCCAGACGCTTTCTCCCGTCGTTCCGCCCGCCGCTGATTCAGCTCATCGCCGGGAAAGTCGGCTTTTACCCTCCATTGGCGTTTGGAAGGCGGACGTGGAGGTATAGGTTGGCCCTCGTCAAGCTTTCCGACGATCCAAGGCGCGTTGTCGGGCATCACATCCAAATCGGTGATGCAAGCGACGGGAGTATTGATAGTGCCGTCCTGCGCCTCATTCTCACGCATAAAGACTCGGGCATAGCGCCCGAGCCCGACGCCTCCGACATTGACCACGGATACGCCGTGATGGTGGAAGTCGCGGCCAAGCAACTTGGCTATGACCGGCAACAGGATATTCTCGGCATCGCCCTCAACAACCAGAACCGCTCGGGCGAAGAAAAGGTTCGCTTTGGTCACGTCAAGGAAGCGTTCGAGAAAACGATAGTCCGACGCGCTCAGCTTGGTCTTGCCCTCGCACATCGGGAATGCCCGACCGCCCTCGATCAGCACAAGGTTGCGGAGCCGCAGGTCCGAGGCGAGGTTGGGACTGTGTGTCGTGACGATGATCTGGATATGTTGTCCGTCGGAACGTTTTTTCTCCGCCTGCTCCTGCAAGAACGACATCAGCCGCAACTGGCGTTGCGGGTGGAGATGCGCCTCGGGCTCCTCAATAAGCAGGAGCGGAAAACCGTCGCTTTCGGCGGCGAGGAGCAGTAGCTCGCAGGCCATGAAAAGCAGATTGTTGGAGCCCAAACCGCGGCTATGCGCGCTTTCGGAATCCGGCGCTGGGGTCAATGCAAGTTCAAGCTTTTCGAGGAGCTGGCGTAATCTGAGGCCGTCTTCTTGCGCGCCGGCCACGCCAATCCTGGCATGCAAGAGGTCGTTGGCGAATGAGAGCGGCTTTAGATACTCGTCATTGAGCCGCTTTCGGGCCTGTTTGATGCCTTCGCTCTCGCCGAAAAGATGTGACGCATAGTCGCCCAACCCGAGAACGCTTAGCGTACTTGCGTCCACTGGCGCGTCCGCAGTTTTGTTAAACGGATTGCCGGTGTCACGGATTTCTTTGGTGTGCTGGAGGATTTGCGAAAGGCGCGAACCGCGCCCAGCGCTCATGGCGCGTTCCGCATCTCGCAAGGGGCGCAGATAGGTCGCCGTCAACAGGGATCGTGCCCCAACGTCGAGCAGAGGGCCGTCGCCTTTGGCGCCAGTGCGCCATTCGGGCGGCAACACACGCCGCGAACTGCCTTCTTTAGCGTTGCGCTTCGCCACCCAGGTCAGGAACATTGCCGTCTCGGTGTTCCCCGCAATTGTCTCGTAAGTGAGAAACTCTGCAAATGCGCCACGGTCGGCTAGCGTCAATCCACGAAAAGTCAGCCTAATGACGATTTGGTCGGCAGGATTTCCCGCAGGCGTCGGCTGATGGAAGTCCATGGCTTCGACGCGGGGCACCTCTTGATCGCGCGTACCAAGCACCAACCGGAGTGCATCAACAACCGCGGTCTTACCTGCATCGTTCTGACCGACGAGGGCGGTAAGCCCCGGCGCCAGTTGAAGGACGAAGGCCTGATCGCCGGCACCAAACAAACGAAAGTTCTCGATCCGAATCTCAGCTATGTACACGGCAGCCCCCTCTCCTGTTCAACCTATCAGTGAGAACAAGGACGTAAACCGTTTTCTGAAGGCAGCCCTGCAGCAAGGGTTACGTTTTGCACCCTGACGACCGAGGTCGCCGTGGTACTGGAGCAGGAATAGGCTGATCTAGTTCCATAATAGAACTTATGCGATATGTTATAACATAACAATATGCGATGGAATCTTGCGGGTGATTGATGGTAGCAGCACCATGGCCTATGCTGGTCGACAGCCATGAATGAGGAACCAACCACCCCTGCTTCCCCCGAAGGATTTACGTCCGGTGAGACGACCGCATCCTTCCTGGATGAAGCCTTCAGGACACAGGATGTCGGCAAGATTACGCGCGCTCTTGGTGAGGTCGTTCGTACCAAGGGCATGTCGGCAATCGCGGAGCAAACTGGGCTAACGCGCGAGCGACTTGAAACAGCGCTCAGCGAGGATGGTTGTGGCGACGTGTCCTTCCCTGAAGTGGTCGCAATTGTGCGAGCGCTGGGCGTTAGGCTGTCCTTTGAAAAGTTGGGCGCCTAGCTGGCGAGCATATGAAAAATAGGATATGAACATATCCTCGAAAGGATATGCTGCCATGCCTCTCTACATCAAGGATCCCGAGATCGATCGGCTCACCGAAGAGCTTATCAGCATCACAAAAACCAGCAAGGTTGATGCAGTCAGAGACGCGCTGAAGCATGAGATCGCCAAGCGTAAGGCCGCCCTGCCTGTCCGTGAGCGCCTTGCAAAATCCATCGCCATGGCCCGCGAAGCCGGACCCTTTGCGCCCGGCAACCACAAGCAGGAAACCGACGACATGTGGAGCGAGGACTGATGCTCTTTATTGATGCGTCGGTCGTCGTCGCTATCCTTGCCGAGGAAGAGGATGCGTCCACCCTGATGGACCGGCTTGAGCAGCATGGCGGCCCCTTTTACATCTCGGCCGTCGTGCGAATGGAAGCGACATTGTCGCTGACCCGGCGACTGGCCGGAGCGGTCGGGCGGGACAAGCCTGCAACCCCCGAGATGATGGACACGGCGCGCCGCCTGGTCGAGCAGTTCATTTCGGATCTGGAGTGCAAGGAAGCGATGATTTCCGGGGACGTCGGGGCCAAGGCGCTCGATGCGGCCCAACAGTACGGCAAGATCATGAACCATCCCGCCAAGCTGAATATGGGTGACTGTTTCACCTATGCCTGCGCGCGGGCCTATCGGACGCGCATCGCCTATAAGGGCGACGATTTCAGCTATACGGATCTCGGCTGGCAGAGCCACTAGCGGACCGATAGGCTGCCAGCTATTCTTTTGGCTTGCAGATCAACGGCCTCAGCTCCTGCACGACCACGCCCGTCTTCGGCGAAAGCATCGCCCCGATCCAGTTGTCGGAAAACACCCCTGACCCGTCAGCCGGTGATAGCCAGATCACCTCGTTCGTATTGAGTTCGATCTTCACCTCGCTTCCGATCGGGCTGCCGGCGACCGTCTGGACGTAGTGGCGCTTGATCGGGTGAACCGTGCCCTTCTGATCCGTCAGGCGGTTTTCACGATAATCCAGCGCGAGCTCCCCCGTCTCCTTGGTAGCATCGCAATCGATAGAGCGCTCACAAAGGATGACCGACGAGAATGAGCAGGACCAGGAGAGGCCGGCGCGCCACATTGGATTGTCCGCCGCGTTCACAGTGGCCGAGGTGAGAAAGAGTGCGGCGGTGAGCGGATACTTGCGGTTCATATCATCGTCCTTTCAGGCCGATCGCAGTATCGGCTGTTCGCGGTCGATGATAATCTATTGTTTATTCTTTCTGCAATTCGGTGCTCCTGTTCGGGGTCGTGAAGAGCTGAATTTGGTCGTCGCTGAGTTTGCTGCCGGTCATCAACTCGTGCAGGGGCACCTGCAGATTGGTGCTGATCCGCGTCATCACCTGCAGCGAGGGATTCGCCGTTCCATCAAGAATGCTGAAATAATAGGGCGGGGTGATCTCGCAAATCACCACCAACTCCCTCTTTGTCAGGCCGCGTCGTTCCCGCTCTCGTTCCATGACGATCGCCATGTTTCGGAGGATCATTTTCCCAAGCTCGGTGTCAGCCTTCTTGCGCTTGCTCGCCATCGTCGGATAAACTATAATTTACTCGTTACTGGATTTGATGAGAAGATTGCCGATGTTCGCGAAAGCCATGCCTTCACATATCGTCCTCGGTCTGTTTTTGACGACCGCGGTGCTTCCCGCGCCCGTAGCCGCAAGCGAATGGGGGTGCGAGGTTCTGCTGTGCGCATCCTCGTCCAACCCATCCTGGAGGGGCGTCGCCGCTTGCCATCCGCCAATGACGCGCCTGATCTCCGCGATGAAAAAACCGGGCTTCCATTGGCCGACCTGCCCCGAAGCGGGAACGGGTTCGCCGGGCCACGAGCGATATGCGGAGTGCCCGGAGGGCTATCAGGTCGGAAGCAGGAGGGACCGCGACGGGTTCGCCCGGGAGGGCGATCTCTGCGTCAAGACAGTCAACATTTGCCAGGGCAAAACGCACGGTCTCTACAGTTCTGATCGGCAGCGGAGCTGCATACAAACGGTCTCCATATCCCGACCGCTCAGGTCAGAGCCATATTACTTCGACATCAAGAATGACACCTCTGGCCAAACCGAGCGGCATTGGTTCGGGCTCAACAGATAGACGGTTTTTCTCGGTTAAGGAAGGTTTAATCCATGCGTACAGTTAACCGGCATACTCTGCTTGGCCACGTCGGCAACATCGTACCGCTGAAAAATGCATTGAAGGTGAATGTGGCGACCAATCGTGAATGGCAGGCTGACGGGGAACGGAAGAGCGCCACCGATTGGGTCCAGGTTACGGTCCTCGATAAGAAGCAGGCTGAGTGGATCGAGGAAAATGTCGGACAGGGCGATCTCGTCTATGTCGAGGCGCGGATCTCCAATAGCAGCTACGACAAGGACGGCGAACAGGTCTATGCGACGGACGTCATCGCTCAGCTCTTCAACCTCGTTTCCAAGAGCAGGGCGCATAGTCCATCCTAACCGTTGGGCGGGTGCCCAGCCCTCCTCCCCTGTATGCACCTGCCCGCCTGAATGCCGCCGCTCACCCCGGCGGCATTCTCCTTTAATAGTGCTTTTTTCGGTTCTGCCGATCGTTATCCAGCCGCAGCGCCGTGAGGACGGCGCAGCCGCGGCCGCAGCGAACCGGCCCCGCCGGTGAGCGGAGCAGGCGGAGGAAACCCGCGCTCCCCAATTGCGCCGTAGGGTTTTCCGGAGCCTCGTGGGTAACGGTCGGTTTCTCCCCGTCGATGATCTTCTTCGGTATTGCCATGGGCCACCGCCCGTTTCGGGCGGCCGCGCTCTATGCGAAGGGCACGGAGCCAGGCTTTGGCGGTCTCCGCCGATGCCGGTGACGATCGCTTGTCCTTCTCGGTTGCTGCGCATCCGGCACTGAGGCCCGCGCGCGGGCCGCATGTTCCCTGCCGCTCTTACGACAGGCCATCGATCCGGCCAACGGGCAAGCGCGCCCAAGGGCGCTGTCGCCGGCGAAAAAATCGGCTTTCACCGCTGCGCGCCGAACCTTCCGATTTTTGCCCCGGCCGACCCATGACCGGACCGCCGCCCTGCCGGGAGCGGTCTTCGCCCCCTCCCTTCGTCCCGAGGACGTGTGGGCACGTCCTTCGGACCAAAGGAAGAAGGCTCCGCCCACGGCGAAACCGTAAAGGAGCACGGGCATGACCATAGCAATCGTTGAAAACAACACCCTTGTCGTCACGGTCGGCAGCTATGCGACCAGCATCACCGCCGCGAGCATCACCAGCAGCTTTGACGCCTTGAGCCATTTCCCGGAACGGCGCGCGGCCGGCGAGCTGTCCGACCTTGCCATCCGCATCAACACCTTCGGCGACTATGTGGACGAGCTCGCCGCGCGGGAGGATGTTGCGGCCAGCTTCAATGCCGTGGACGAAAAGCAGATGTTCGCCATTCAGCATGTGGCGATCACCCGCGCATTCTGGGCGGCGGAGAGCCGTTGCATGAGCTGGTTCGTCACCGGATCGGCCAACTTCCCGGTCGCACGCAACGAGAAGCGCCAGCGCTCGGCCGATGCGCGCAGCGCCGAAATCCGCGAGCACGACACGAAGGCCCGCAAGGCTGCAAAGCGCCATGCCTTCCCCTACGGCACGGAGGGCGAGGCCATCCGCTCGAATGATCCGGAAGCCCTGGACAAGATCAGGAAAAAGATTGCCGGACTGGAGAACGATTGCGAGCAGGCGAAGGCCGCGAACCGGATCATCCGCACCATGCGGGCGCGGAAAGCCGAAATGGCGGACATTATCCGCGCCGTGGTCGAGCAGACCGACATTGAAACCCACATTATCGGCCGCGCCTTGCAGCACGCCGAGACCTTCCGCATGCCGGTGAAATTTGACACCACGCTTGACCGGGCGGAAATCCGACGCCTGCAAGACCGTCTCGCTTCCCTGGAGCAGTTGCAGGACCGCGGCGACGTTGAGACGAAGGTGGAAACCAGCCTCGGGGAAATCGAGATCGTCGAGAATACCGAGGCGGCGCGGATCCAGCTTTTCTTCCCCGACAAGCCCGATGATGCGACGCGCAGCCTCCTGAAAGCCAACGGCTTTCGCTGGTCTCCCTCCTATGGTGCATGGCAGCGCCATTTGAACGAGAACGGCCGGTGGGCGGCAAAGCGTGTCGTCAAGCAGCTTCAGGATGAGGACGGGCGCGCGTAAAGCGCCCCTCGCCTCTCCTGGCCCTTGACAATCGTTGCGGCGAAGTACCATCTATGGTACATCGCCGCGATGATCGATCATGTGAAGAAACTGCCGGCGAAGTTCTACCGCACGGAGTCCGGACGCCAACCCGTGCGGGAATGGCTTCTGGACTTGTCCGAGGAGGATCGCAAGATCGTCGGCGACGATATCAGGACGGCCGAGTTTGGTTGGCCGATAGGAATGCCGCTCTGCCGGCCGATGAGCGGCACCAACGGTCTATGGGAAATCCGAACCAATCTTCCGGGCGGGCGGATTTCCCGCGTTCTGTTTTGCGTGCATGACGGTCAGATGGCCCTGCTGCATGGTTTCATCAAGAAGACGCAGAAAACGCCGCAGCCCGAATTGAAGCTGGCCGAACAGCGGATGAGAGGTTTGAAATGAGCAAGGACATCGAACGCGGCTCTCTTGGTGACTCCTTTGAGGATTTCCTGAAGGAACAGGGCACCTACGAGGAGACGACGGAACACGCCATCAAGCGCGTGCTGGCCTTCCAGCTTGAGCAGGCGATGAAGGAGCAGAACATCGGCAAGGCCGAAATGGCGAAGCGCCTGCACACCAGCCGGTCGCAGCTCGACCGGCTTCTTGATCCCGAATACCAGGGCGTTACGCTCGCCGTTCTCACGCGCGCTGCCAATGCGGTTGGGCGCACGCTACGCCTGGAACTCGTTTAACACGGCGTCGGACTGGCGGACTGCCGCGCGGCGCCCGCGTCGAGCGGGCGCAGTGCGGTCCGAGGGGAGCCCCGAAGCCCCTCCCCTCGTACTCCCTTCCCGCCCGAAATGCGCCGTTCACTTTTGGCTTTCGGCCCAGATCTCCGGCCGCCAGGCTTCGATAACCGCCTCTATCTCTGTCTCGTAATCTTCCGGGTAGAACGGTTCCGATTGCCGCCCGAGGCAAACAAAGATCGTTCCCATGTCGGCCGCGATCGTTTGATCGACGGCAAATAGGTCCGCCAGATCAAAACCGCCAAGGCTGCTGGCATTCCACCATGACAGGATGAAAGACGCTACACGCCGGGACTGCCCCGCGTCGCTTTTGGCGATTTTCAGTAAGCGCTCGAATGCAGCGCGTTCATGGTCGGTCATTCCCATTTCTTCCTCCTACAATGTTGCTCTCGCCCTGTGACCGGCTGAAGCTGCGCTCTTGTTCGCGATTACAGCACATTGTAGCGGACGTCGGCTATAGGTCTCTCGCCACCTTTAACCGCTGATCCCTGCGGCTTCGCGGCACGATTCCACTCGAACGATCCAGCATCGTACCAGGCATTGCCCAGATAGAGTGTGGCTGGGTCATGGACGCCACCCTCTGGTAAAGCCGCGGCCCATCGCGAGTATCGCAATGGCAAGCCGGTCCTCGACAGCGTCACGCTCGGCGATCAGCGTCCTCAGCGCTTCTAGTGCATTCCCGTCATGAAGACGCAGTACCTCGGTGGCCTCGTCTCGTGCGGCAGGCTCCTGTCGTTGTTGCACCTCGTTCATTGGAGGCGCAGTTCCAACTGCTTTTTGCTTCTCAGCACGTAAAGCGGTTTTGCGACGGCTTCCAGCTTGCGCTGGTTTTCTACGCGAAGAGCGAGCTGTTTTTCCCGTAGCGCACGGCAGGCGGCGACTTCGGCAAGGGCTTTTTCGATGCTGTCGGTCTGCATGGCAACCTCCAATGTTCTTTATATGTTCTCATTTTGCACGGAGGAGTCAAGGGGTGTCGGATGTCCTCGCGGCACGGAATGGCTACGGTTCGATGTGCCTGTCTTTCGATGCTGCCGATCGTTATCCAGCCGCAGCGCCGTGAGGACGGCGCGGCCGCGGCCGCAGCGAACCGGCCCCGCCGGTGAGCGGAGCAGGCGGAGGAAACCCGCGCTCCCCAATAGCGCCGTAGGGTTTTCCGGAGCCTCGTGGGTAACGGTCGGTTTCTCCCCGTCGATGATCTTCTTCGATTGTGCTATGGGCCATCGCCCGTTCCGGTCGACCGCGCTCTATGCGAGGGCACGGAGCCAGCCTGCGGCCGTCTCCGCCGATGCCGGTGACGATCGCTTGTCCTTCTCGGCTGCTGCGCATCCGGCACTGAGGCCCGCACGCGGGCCGCATCGTTCGTCTCGCCCCTGACATCGCCGGGCGTTCGGATCAAGGGGCAGGCGCGGCAGAGCCGCTTGTCGCGTCGGCAAAAAAACGGCTTTCACCGCTGCGCGCCGAACCTTCCGTTTTTTCCCCGCCACGACCCCTTGATCCGCCCGCGCGCCGCCGTGGGGCGGGCTGCGCCCTCCCCCCTCTGTCCGGGGGAATGTCAGAGGCCATTCCCCCGGAAAGACCGGGGAGGCTTCGCCCAAGGGGGCTTCCCTGCGGGACTTCGGGAAAAAGGAGACAGAATATGAGCATCTACACCCAGACCGCCCGTTTCGACACCGGCCGCGCCCTGACAGAAGCCGAAATGCGCCGCATCGCGCCGTCCATCTTCGCCGTGACCGCCCATGAGAGCAGGTCCGAACGCTTCAAGCCCATCCCCACCATCGAGGTGCTGCGCGGCCTGATGAACGAAGGCTTCATGCCGGTCGGCGCCAAGCAGTCCAGCAGCCGCATCGAGGGGAAGGCCGATTTCACCAAGCACCTTATCCGCATGCGCCGGATCGATGACGGCAAGGTCTATCATGTCGGTGACACCGTATGCGAAATCCTCCTGAAGAACGCGAATGACGGAACCAGCGCCTACGAGCTGATGGCCGGGCTTTTCCGCGTCCGCTGCCTCAATTCCTTGGTGACACAGACCGGCACCATCGACGCCATCAAGGTCCGGCATTCCGGCGACGTGCAGCACAAGGTCATCGAGGGCACCTATCGCGTTCTCGGGGAGGCCGAGCGCACCCTTGCGGCCCCACAGGACTGGTCCGGTATGCGGCTGAAGCAGGAGGAGAAGGAAATCCTTGCCGATGCGGCGCATGTTCTCCGGTTCGGGGACAACGAGGGCGAGACCAAGACGCCGATCAAGGCGGAGCAATTGCTGGTTCCCCGACGCCACGACGACCGCAATGACGATCTCTGGACCGTCTGGAACGTGGTTCAGGAAAACGCCATCAAGGGCGGTTTGCGCGGCGTCGGCCGCGACGATCTCGGCAGGCCGCGCCGTGCGACGTCCCGCGCCGTCAACGGGATCGATCAGGACATCAAGCTGAACAAGGCCCTTTGGCTGCTCGGCGAGCGGATGGCCGCGCTGAAATCCTGACCGGACCCACAAGAGCGCCGTTGCTACCGGCGGCGCTCTCCCCGTCACCAGAAAATCGGAGGCTCTACCATGAAGCCCGCGCATCCCGTCGTTTTCCCCGATATGCGGGAGATCACTGGCCATGTTCGCCCCATGGCATTGGCCAATGCAATTCACGCTCGCGTCCCTTCCTCATGGGGCGGCGCATTCTTCATCACGCTGAACAACATCCGAGACTGCATCGACGCCGGCGACCGCTGGTTTGAGGAAGAAACCACGGAAGGATTCCGGGTTTCGACCGATAGCGGCTTCTCCTGCATCGTGCCGGAGCGCCCTGCTTTTTGTTCAGTCCCTCATGCGGCCGCCGAGTTGGTGACGGACCGCGAGGACGCAGACCAGACCGCGACCGCATCGAAAGGCGGTGAGGCATGAGCTACGCAATCAAGTGCCGCGTCGTCGGCACGAAAAGCTGGTCATTCCTGAGCAGCCGGGGAAGCAACCGCTTGCGCATCCATGCAATCCGGTTCGCGACCGCCGAAAAAGCTCATGGCTTCATCGACAGAAACAGCGAAGAAAACCCGGCATGGGAATGGAAGGTCGTCGACCTCACGACCGGCAGGACCATCCGGGCAACGAATGGAGGTTCCGATGCAGGTGAACGCTGATCCACTTCGCGACGTCGCGCCCGAGCTGCTGGAGACGCTTAAACTCGCCGTCGCACGCGTGAAGCTGGCGAACGACGAAGGCGACCCGATCTTGAGCGCATGGCTGCCCGGCGCGCTGGCGACCATCGCCAAGGCCGAAGGCCGCGCCGCTTCCCTCAATCCTCTGCCGGCAAGCGGCAGCGAAAGGATGCTGGATGCTTTGCAGCGCGCAGAGCGGTTCATGTCCGGATTCGAGGATGATCCTTTGCAAGAGGGCATCGATGACGATCTCGGCGCGATCAGGTCAGCGATAGCGGACCTGGAGGATGGCGCGGCCACCAGCACGGGGGAGGGTCCCGACCATGAATAAAGCACGCCGCAAGGCCATCGCCGATCTTATCGACCGCCTCGACACCTTGAAAGGGCTTGCAGACGAAATCAGGTCCGATCTCGAAACGATCAAAGACGAGGAACGCGAGGCGTTCGAGAACCTGTCCGAGAGCTTCCAGGGCAACGACCGAGGACAGGCAATGGAAGCGGCGGCCGACGCCCTTGAGGAAGCCGTGGGCGCCCTGGACGAGATCGGGGGCACCATCGATCAGGCGGTAGAAAATTTGAACACAGCATCGGCGTGATGCCGATGCATCCGCCACTCGAACGCTTCCCCCTCATTATCACACTGAAAGGAGCCTTCTGATGACGAAGGATAATACTGTCCTGTTTGGACCGGACGGCGAAATCCGTGCAGGTCACTACGTCGCCACGGCTACGGTCGATTTTGGCCGCCGCAATTTGTTTTTTATGATGCCGCGCTCGAAGCCTTCGGCCTGCCGGAGGACTACCCGGAGAGGGTCTTTGCGGCCCAGCACGAGGACCTGTCATGACCGAGCCCCTGACCACCGAAGAACATGCCGCCGTCACCGCCTATGCTCTTGCCCATGGCGAAAACTGGAAGGACGACCTTCTGGCCGACTGGATGGACGGGCGCACCCAAGGCACCTTGCAGCACCTTCGCAACTCGCGCGGACCTTCCTGGCTCGCGGACTATTCGCTGGCCGACTGGCCCAAGAGCCTGTTTTCCAATGAGCAAAGGGGCGCATGATGGAATCCGATCCACACGACTTCACCGCTTACGTCCATCCGGTTTTGGCGGTTGGCTGCCCCGATTGCGGCAAGCCTATCGGCGTCTGGTGCGTCAGGCCGAGCGGCCACCGCGCCAGCGGCCTGCACCGCAGCCGACGCATGGAGGCGGATCGCGTGTTTATCGACCAGCATGGCGAGAATGCTGCCATCAACCGGACGGCCGATGGCTGGACGATCTCGAAATAGCCTTCACCTCGCGGAACAACTGGACGCCTGGCTATCGTGGTCGGGCGTCTTTTTGTATTGATGGATCATACAGCGGCCGAGCTGGCTGGCCGCGTGCCTTGCCCTCCCCGCATTGAGCGGATCGGACCAGGACGAGGGGCGCCCCGAAGCCCCCGCCCCTCGAACTCCCCTGCCCGCCCGTCAAAACGGCGCGCCGTGAGCGGGCGCAGTCGGTCCCGCCTCCCCTGCGGGACGCTGTGCTGAGGCTCCTGCGGCTGCGCTTCTTCCGCTCCCCGCGCAGCGAGAATGCCCGAAATCCCGGCCCGAAGGCCGGCGCTATGCTGATTTCTCCGATGCTCTCCTTCTTCACCGGGATCGTACCGCGCTCGCTTCCGCTGCGCGTCGGCGCGATCACGGCGCGGGCCGAGTTGAGTGAGAAGCGCATGCCAGCCATCTTCAGGTGATGGATGCGGACGAGCTCGCGCGCTCAAGCATCGCGATGCGCCTCGTTGAGAATGACATCTATGCCATCCATCAGCTCGTCATGAATATGCTTCGGCGCGTCCTTCAGCTGGTAGGCCTCCACGATCGATTGGCCCTTCAAGCGCGCATAGGCTTCGGCCGTCAGGATCACCAGCTTGTGGTTGCCGTGCTTGGTGAGTGCGATCGGCTCGACAAGCGCGGCCTCGAGGATTTGCCCGGGCGCGCGAGCCATGTCGGAAAAGGTGAACTGTTTCATGCTGGTTCCGCAGACTGACGGTCTTAGAATACCCAATTCATGCAAAATCTGCAGGTGGATTCCTGGGCCATCGCCCGTTCCGGTCGACCGCGCTCTATGCGAAGGGCACGGAGCCAGCCTTTGGCCGTCTCCGCCGATGCCGGTGACGATCGCTTGTCCTTCTCGGCTGCTGCGCATCCGGCACTGAGGCCCGCGCGCGGGCCGCATCGTTCGTCTCGCCCCTGACATCGCCGGGCGTTCGGATCAAGGGGCAGGCGCGGCAGAGCCGCTTGTCGCGTCGGCAAAAAAACGGCTTTCACCGCTGCGCGCCGAACCTTCCGTTTTTTCCCCGCCACGACCCCTTGACCCGCCCGCGCGCCGCCGTGGGGCGGGCTGCGCCCTCCCCCCTCTGTCCGGGGGAATGTCAGAGGCCATTCCCCCGGAAAGACCGGGGAGGCTTCGCCCAAGGGGGCTTCCCCTGCGGGAAAACGCAAAACGGATACAATTCTCTTCCAAAAGACCCCTTGGAGGCAGGCTAATGAAGATCGAAAGCGCCGAAAGGCCCCAAACGGAATTTGACATGGCGGTCGCCGCAGAGATCGCTCGCTTGAAGGCCGAAGGCTATAGCAAGGCCTATATCTGCGAGCGCAGCTTTGACATCGAGGATACCATCCAGCGCCGTGTCGCTCGCAACGCGCAGTAAGGAGATTTTTCATGACGCAGGTCGAAAACAACGATCCCGACGAGTACATCGACGATCGCGACCCGAAACGCGCCGTTTGGGAGACGGCAGTCCATCTGCCGAAGAGAGCCACACCGGAATTCATTTCCGCAGCGCTGTTGCATTTGATCGAGAACAAGATCGAGTTCGGAATTTTCTACGAGGGCGACAAGGTCGTTATCGCCTACGAATTTGGCGATGATCCCTATGTCCCCTCCCGCTGGTCCGACGGTAGCTGGCGCATCGGCCATGAGCCATTCTGCGGCGATGACGGAGATTATTTTTGATGTCAGACGGCGAGGCGGCTCAGGCCGCCTCCTTGGCTTTACCGATCAGGACGATGGAAAGCCTATAGTGGCGCATCCGGCGAAGCGCCCGGTCGCGTGCCTGTCTCTCACCGCATCGAGCGGTTCGGGACAGGACGAGGGGTGCCCCAAAGCCCCACCCCTCGAACACCCTTCCCGCCCATCGGCATCGACGTCACGAGGTCAGATTCTCCGGCTGGCCGGTCTTGTCGTGGTCGTCGCCGTCGATCCCGCGCTTTCGTTCCGCCAGCGCTCCCGCCCCCAAGACATAAAAAAACCGGCTGGCGCCGGCTTTTTCCCCCAACCGCCCGGAACCCATGTCTCTCAGGATGCTGGGTTAGTTGTTGGCTTTCGACATAGTGCCGAGGGACGCCGTCGTCAACATGGCCGGTAGGCCGGTCAGTTTTCGCCGATGGTTTCGATGATCTCGTAATCCTTGATAATCGCTTCTACTCCCCGATTGAGCAGCCCGAGCACGGCGGACCTGGTCATCGGTACGGTCACGATCTTCTCGATGTAGGTTTCCTCCCACTTCATCTCAGGATCAGCCCGCATCGCATCCCGCACCTCAAGGACTTTTTGACGAGCTTCCGCCACATCGTCGAAGAAGATTGCGGGCATGGCGCGATCCTTCCAACGCTCCGGCCCGAGCTCGACCTTCATCGCATAGGTGTAGAATGTCAGCGTCTCGTCGTTCTGCATCGTCATCTCACAAGTCACATGGTCTGGACGTAGAGGATGCAGCAATTTGGCCACGCCAACAATCTCATCGTTTCGGGCGAAGTGCTTCGGCCCGGGAGCAGGTCGATCGAGTGCGATCGATGCCCTGTCAGGCGCTGTGCTGGTTGATGCGCGGATCCACCGCTATCGGTGCTTCACGTCAATCTCCTCGATGACCTGATAGCTGCCGATGATTGCGCCGACGCCATCATTGAGCAGTGCCATGATCGCGGATCGCGTCATGGGGACGGTTTCTATTCTCTCCAGGCAGAGAGGCGGATAGCTGTTGGCATGATCGGCCTCCAGTTGAGCGTGGAGCCCGAGCATGTCCCGTCTTGCCGCGTCCTTATCCTCGTAGAAGTAGTCCGGCAAAGTACGGTCCGTCCAGCGATCTTCGCCGATCTCCGACTTGCCGGTGTAGGCGTAGAAGATGAGGGTCGGAGCCGTCTCCATGCATTTCTCCTTCAGGTGATGAGCTACCGGTGAGGGAACGTAGCTGCCTGATTGACGTGCGCAACTGACAGAAGTGCGAGTTGGGGCCACCGCCCGTTTCGGGCGGCCGCGCTCTATGCGAAGGGCACGGAGCCAGCCTTTAGCCGTCTCCGCCGATGCCGGTGACGATCGCTTGTCCTTCTCGGCTGCTGCGCATCCGGCACTGAGGCCCGCGCGCGGGCCGCATCGTTCGTCTCGCCCCTGACATCGCCGGGCGTTCGGATCAAGGGGCAGGCGCGGCAGAGCCGCTTGTCGCGTCGGCAAAAAAACGGCTTTCACCGCTGCGCGCCGAACCTTCCGTTTTTTCCCCGCCACGACCCCTTGACCCGCCCGCGCGCCGCCGTGGGGCGGGCTGCGCCCTCCCCCCTCTGTCCGGGGGAATGTCAGAGGCCATTCCCCCGGAAAGACCGGGGAGGCTTCGCCCAAGGGGGCTTCCCCTGCGGGAAAACGCAAACTCAGGAGACAGACCATGACCGAACTGACCAACTTCATCCGCTTCAACGAAGACGGCACCCTCACCGGCAATATCGCCTCCATCGCCTACGACATCGACATCACCGGCGAACCCTTCACCAGCACCAACAAGGACGCGCCCGTCTACCGCATCCATGCCAAGTCCCCGCGCGGGCGGCGGCTCGAACTCGGCGGCATCTGGAAGAAGAAGAACCAGAACGGCGGCGACTATCTCAGCCTCTCCGTCAGCACTGGCCACGGCAGGCTCAATGCCAATCTCGGCCGTTTTCCCGGTCAGGACGACGAAGACCTGATGGCCGTCATTCCGTGGGATTGATCGAACAGCGCGCACCAGCTCGCTCGAGGGGAATGTTCCCTTCGGGCGGTCCCGAACCCTTGGAGTGAGATTTCAGGAAGGACGATAATCATGGATAGCCCGAGCACCGACACCCTCGGCATGGCGCTGGTGGAGAAGGGGTTTGCGCCCAACCTTGCCGTTCTCGACATCAACAATTCGCTGTCCGTTCCGCACGGCTTCGAGATGCCCGCGCCGTGGAACCTTCCCTCGCGTTTGTTCCAGTTTCCCATCGAGGTTTGCCGCCCCGACGACGAGCAGCCGCGCAAGCTCGGCCTTCGCCATCCGCTTTTGGTCGATCATCCCTATGTGCGCCATGTCGAAGCAGCGCTCGGTTTCGAGATCGCCCGCGACGGCGCGCCGAATCGCTACGGCTATACCAGCGCCCCGACCGCCCGCTGGTGGCACGCCGTCGATCTTGTCAGCGCCGGGAAATGGCGCGAGCTGCTGGCAACGCAGGAATTCACCGAACCCGCCTGCATCATGAACGCCGTCACCTATGGCTGCCGCTATTCGCGCCACGACGACAAACGCGCCGCCGGCTACATCACCACCGCCGAGGCCCGCGAGATGATGCGCGAGATCGGCGCGACCGAACCCGGCGGACGCAGCGCGGTCATTCGTGCCTTCTCGGCCCCAAGCGTTTGCCGACCTGACAAAGGAGCCGAGCACTGGCCGATCAACACCGGCCGCCAATGCGCCGAGGATGCGGCTTGGGGAATGATCTTCGGTATCGAGGACGGCTGGTTTCGCTATGACCGTTCCGGCTTCCTGCAATGGTCCGAACTGGGCCGGGAACGCTACGTGGCAGGCGAAAGCGCCACCTACACGCAGGCGAGCGGCCAGACCGCATTCGCGTTCTAGAGGTTTCGCAGGTTGGCAGGCCCATGGCCGGACCTGTCAGCGCATGTTTTCGCAACGGGCTTGATCGCAAGCCTATCATCAGCCGAGAGTAGGAAAACCGATGAGCAAGCACAAAGTCACTATTGTCCAGATTTTCCGGGCCGAGCGCCGGATCACTGTCGAGATTGACGCAGCAGATCGCGAGAGCGCCATCGAGGATTTGCAAAGCGGCGAAATCGATGCTCCCGACTTTGACGATCCGAGATGGGTGACGGGCTGGGACATCCTGAATGAGGTTTACGAATGAGCCGCTACACGATCACCCTTAGCAAGGGCGAGAGAACGGACGAGGAGGCTGTCATCGGCTTCGACGCACCTTTGCTCACCTACTTTTTGCAGGGCTTCGAGACCGACGATGATTTCGGAACGCCGGAAATCTGGCTCGGCGTTCTCTTGGAGGAATATCCGACCTTGGAGGGCATCATCGAAGAAGCCCGCGCCAACGGCTATGAAGTCAGCAATCTCGATCATGCGGATATGGTCGCCATGTTGCGGGAAGCAGGCCACGAGCATGAGCCGTCCATCGCGGAAAAGCTTGGCTTCATCAAGTAGTGGCCCTGCCCCTCCGGCTGCGGAGGGGCACCCGCGTTGTTATCGTTCGGCGCCCGCGTCGAGCGGGCGCGAAGCGATCCGAAGGGAAGCCCTGAAGCCCCTCCCCTCGTCTCCCTTCCCGCCCGAGGCAGATCGATGAAGGCAGGCCTTCCGTCCGCAACGGTGTTCCGGCTTGCAAAATAGTCGAATAATGCGTATTATTCGACTTAATCGAAGGAACCCGCAGATGCAGAAATTCACAACCGTCGACCTGCTGCGCGACACCAAGACAGTGACCATGGCGGCCGACCGCCATCCGGTCGCGATCACCCAGCACCGCAAGCCGCGCTATGTCCTCATGACCTACGACGAGTTCGAGGCCATGAAGAGCCGGGGCGATCCTCGGCGGGTTTACACGGTCGGAGAAGCGCCGCAGGAGTTGATCGACATGATCATCCCCGAACTGGATCGCCTGATCGCAGAAGGGGAAGACGCCAATGGCTGATATTCCGGCCAGCGGCTCCGTCTTCCGCTATCCCTATCTTTGGGCATGGCAGCGCGACAGCGGGGAAACGGAAGGGCGGAAGTCCCGCCCCGTCTGCATGGTGCTCGCCATCTCCAAAGGCGCGCAAACCCATTTGGTCATTCTGGCGATTTCCGGCACGCCGCCGCGCGCCGATCAGACGGCGCTGGAAATCCCGCAACTCGAATGCCGGCGCGCTGGAATCCGTGACTGGAAGGACGCTTGGATCACCGTGTCGGAATTCAACCACGATATTGCGGAAGCGTCCTACTACTACGATCCGAACGCCGAGCTGCTCGGCAGCTTCAGCAAGGGCTTCCTCGCCAAGGTCGCCGCAGCCTTCAGGCCGTTCCTCGCCGTGCCGGCCGCTCGGGTGAGCAGGACGGAATAGGCCGGGCCTCTTCCTCCCTGCCCTGCCCTGCCCTTCTCGTAACGACCGCTTCCGGTGGTGAAGACCGTTATCCAGCCGCAGCGCCGTGAGGACGGCGCGGCCGCGGCCGCAGCGAACCGGCCCCGCCGGTGAGCGGAGCAGGCGGAGGAAACCCGCGCTCCCCAATTGCGCTGTAGGGTTTTCCGGAGCCTCGTGGTTAACGGTCGGTTTCTCCCCGTCGATGATCTTCTTCGATTGTGCCATGGGCCATCGCCCGTTCCGGTCGACCGCGCTCTATGCGAGGGCACGGAGCCAGCCTGCGGCCGTCTCCGCCGATGCCGGTGACGATCGCTTGTCCTTCTCGGCTGCTGCGCATCCGGCACTGAGGCCCGCGCGCGGGCCGCATCGTTCGTCTCGCCCCTGACATCGCCGGGCGTTCGGATCAAGGGGCAGGCGCGGCAGAGCCGCTTGTCGCGTCGGCAAAAAAACGGCTTTCACCGCTGCGCGCCGAACCTTCCGTTTTTTCCCCGCCACGACCCCTTGACCCGCCCGCGCGCCGCCGTGGGGCGGGCTGCGCCCTCCCCCCTCTGTCCGGGGGAATGTCAGAGGCCATTCCCCCGGAAAGACCGGGGAGGCTTCGCCCAAGGGGGCTTCCCCTGCGGGACTTCGGAAAAAAGGAGACAGAATATGAGCGCAGTCAAAGCCTTCCTGATCGAGCCGATGGCAGGCACCATCCGGCCCGTAACGATCAACCTCGAAGGCAGCTATGCCGAGATCAAGGGTCTCGTGAAATGCGACATGATCGACATCGTCCGGGTGAGCGGCTTCGATATTATCGTTGACGACAACGGGCTGAACGAAACCGTGCCATGCCTCACGGAAGTCGCAGGCGCGCCGACGCCTATCGCGGGAAACCTGCTGGTCACGAAATCGGACAGGCTGGGCGAGCTGACGGATGTGACCGAGGCGATTGACGCGGTTGCGGCCCTCTTCACCATCGTTCGCCCGGCACTCCATCCGGTCATTGTGGTGTCTGAGCGCCCCGGCATCATCGCCGCCCACATTACGCGTGTCGAAATCATTCTCGACCGGAGCACGCCGCAAATCGTGGAAGCTGCCGAGGCGTGAAGCGTTCGGAACGGGGCGGCCGTGCGCCGCCCCGTTTCGCGCCTCCCTCCCCTCAGATCGAGAACGTAGCGCCGACAGGAGACGGCCATGGATGACCGGGAAGAACTGGACCGCCTGCTGGGCGAAACCGAGCGTCCGACGCTTAGCCCTGACGGGCAATGGCGTGCAGACTATCGCAGGGCGCAGCGTCAGCGCCGGCTTGCCGGCGCGCAGCCCGATCTTTTCGGCGGGCCGACCGTGGAACATTTTCACCGGAATCCGACACCACCGGACCCGGAAGACTGGCCTTTGGACTACGAGATTACACGGTTTCAAGATTTGACGCTGGAAGAACAGGCGAGCCAGCTTGCCGCCGATCCGCATACGCCGTGGGCACGCTCGACGCGCAAGAAGCTGACGCCGGAGGAACGGGCCGCCATGATCGCCAGCGCCGCAAACTGGCTTCGCCTTGGCCAGCGCGTTCGCATCACGGGCACGTCGCCCTCCATCGATGGCACCAACGAGCGGCGCGTCGGCCGCGTCGGCGTCGTCTGGCGCGTGTGCGGCGAGCCATTTGCCGATCACGTCCATATCAATCTCGACCTGATAGGGCAGGAGCGCACCGAAAAGGTCGTCTTTGTCGAACTGCGCGACGTGGAGCCGATAGAGGGCGAGGACTGAGGGGCGGTCTGCTCCAAGGCGGCCGCCGCAGCGCGAGGGCCTGGTCCTCACCGCGTCGAGCGGATCGGACCAGGACGAGGGGCGCCCCGAAGCCCCGCCCCTCGAACTCCCCTGCCCGCCCGTCAAAACGGCGCGCCGCAAGCGGGCGCAGTCGGTCCCGCCTCCCCTGCGGGCCGCTATACTGAGGCTCCTGCGGCTGCGCTCATCCCGCTCGCAACGCATCGAGAATGCCCGAAATCCCGGCCATAGGCCGGCGCTATGCTGATTTCTCCGATGCTCTTCTTCTTCCGAGGATCGTACCGCGCTCGCTCCGCTGCGCGCCGGCACGATCGGTCGCTACGCGAGACCGCCGACAAAGCCGCTCATCTCCTTCAGCCGAACCATGGAAAGCCGCATGCGGCCATTGCAGCCCCGACGCTTACAGCTCGCCTTCGCCTCGATCTCATCGAGATAGAGCTGCGAGCGATCGACTTCCTCGCATAACTGGGCGCGGCTGGTGTAGGTGAGCCGTCCGCATTTCCGGCAGACCAATTCAAGCTTCTGGTCATCGCCCAGATCGCGCACTTTGATCGTCGCCTTCCAGCCCATCACCAGAAGTCCTCGGCCGAAGGGATGCGGGTATAGGAGATCTTGCCGCCGGCATGGCCGCCTGCAGGCGGCTTCCATTCGCCCATGCTGACGATGGTCGCGGAGTAGCGCGTGTTCAGCGCGTCGACCGCGCTGTTGGCCTTCTCCCATTTCCGCCGCA
Source organism: Shinella zoogloeoides (assembly GCF_020883495.1). Taxonomy (NCBI): domain Bacteria; kingdom Pseudomonadati; phylum Pseudomonadota; class Alphaproteobacteria; order Hyphomicrobiales; family Rhizobiaceae; genus Shinella; species Shinella zoogloeoides. The sequence continues at coordinate 102,139 of NZ_CP086613.1, forward strand.
GCGCGTCGTCATTGTCGAGCAGGTCGATCTGTCGCTCGTTGGACGGCGAAAGATCGTAGAGCGTGACGCCGATCCGGAAAATGGTTACGCCGCGCGGATAGTCCTTGCGCACGCGCTGCCATAGCGCATGCAGCCCCGCGAGGATGGCCTGATCGTCATGGACGACCGCCAGGCGGTGCTTGCCGAACCACGTTCCATCCCGGATCGAGAGCCACAGCCACACGCCGCCGGCGTAATAGCTTTCGCGGCGCAGACGCCGCGCCGCTTTGGTCAGCAGCAACCGCGAAATCTCATACGCGCCGGCGATCGTCCGGCTGTCCGGAGGAAGCACCTTGCCATGGCCGAACATGCCGCGCTTCTGTTCCGGAGCCTGTATGTCGTAGCCATGCAGGGCATACCACAGGCGCTCCCCGTTCACATTGTTCCAGATCCTTCGCATGTGCTTCGGCTGAAGCGCGTAGAGCTGGGGGGTGGAATAGACCCCGTTGCGATAGAGCCGCTTCGCCATGCTCGATCCGACGCCGGGGATCTCCTCCAGCTCGACCCGCAGCAGCGGTTCCGGCATGTCGGCCGGTCTCCAGATCGCAAGCGCATCACCATAGCTGCCGCGCCGCTTGCTCTCGTCCTTCCCGGCCTTGCACGCGATCTTCGCCAACTGCCGGTTCGCTGCGAACCCGATCGAGCTCGTGATGCACCGGCCGATATTGTCCGCGATCGCCGCCTTGATGCGGGCGGCCAATAGCTCCGGATCGCGCCGGCCGCTGTCATCGAGCACGCAGGTCAGTTCGTCGATGCTCTTGGCCGTGTCGATGGCGATGACGGTCTCGATCTCGCACAGCAGCGCATTGTGCGCCCTCCGGTACAGATCCGGATTCTGCGGGACGAGGATGAGGTCCGGACAAACGCGCCGGGCCTCGGCAATCGGCATCACGTTCTTGACGCCTTGCGCCTTCGCCTCCTTTGAACAGGCGATGACGGCGGTCCGGTCGGTCCCGCTGAACGGAACGACGCCCACCGGCCGACCGCGCAGCCGTCGATCGGCCTGTTGTTCGACCGAGGCAAAAAATCCGTCAAAATCAAGGTAGAGCCGTTCGATTTCGTCGGGTTTTCGCACTGGAGGGCTCCATGAAAATGCGGACGAGCAGGATCAGCCCGTGCGCAATGGCGCATAGGAATAATTGCTCTTGATGGGTTTATGTTCCTATTTTGTTCCGCTTCGGTTTTGAAGTCAATCCGTCTGGACTCCGTTACCCCCAGAAGGATCGGCCACCGCCCTCGGGCGGCCGCGCTCTATGCGAAGCACGAAGCCGGCCTGGGCCGTCTCCGCCGATGCCGGTGACGATCGCTTGTCCAGCGGGTGCTGCGCACCCGGTATCGAGGCCCGTTCCGGGCCGCTTTTCCTTACCGCCCCTGACATCGCCAGCCGCCCGGGATCAAGGGGCAGGCGCGGCAGAGCCGCTTGTCGCGTCGGCGAAAAAACGGCTTTCAGCCTACGGCCGAACCTTCCGTTTTTTCCCCGCCACGACCCCTTGACCCGAACGACCGCCGCCGTGGGGCGGGCTGCGCCCTCCCCCCTCTGTCCGGGGGAATGTCAGGAGCCATTCCCCCGGAAAGACCGGGGAGGCTTCGCCCAAGGGGGCTTCCCCTTCGGGAAACGGGAAAATCTAGGAGACAGAAAATGACCGATACCCAACAGCAAACCGAAAGCTTTTTCGTCCCGCTGAACAAGCTGGACCGCGACCCCAAGAATGTGCGCAAGACCTACAGCAAGGAAGGCGTGGCGGAGATGGCCGCGACCATCCGCGCCGATGGCTACCGCCTCTTGCAGAACATCATCGTCCGTAAGGGCGAGAAGCGCGGCCGCTTTTTTGTGACCGCAGGCGAGCGCCGCCGTGCCGCCCTCCTCCTTCTGGCCGATGCGGGCGAAATCTCCAAGGACTACCCCGTCGAGTGCAAGGAACGCAGCGAGGCCGAGGCGACCGAAATCAGCATCATCGAGAATATGCAGCGTGAAGCGATGCACCCGGTCGATGAATACGAGGCATACCGCGTCATGGCCGAGAGCGGAAAATCCGTCGAGGATATCGCCGCCCGGTTCGGCACGACGGAAACCATGGTCCGCAAGCGCATGGCGCTCGGCCGCGTTTCGCCGGTCTTGCTCGACCTCTACCGGCAGGAGGAAATGACATTCCAGCAGCTTTCGGCCTTTACCGTGTCCGACGATCACGAACGGCAGGTGGAAGTCTGGAATAGCCTGCCATCGTGGAATTGCGATCATCGTGCCATTCGCTCGGCCCTGCAAGGCGAAGCCGTCAAGGCCACTGACAAGCGCATGAAGTTCATCGGCGGTCTCGACGCCTATGAAACCGCTGGCGGAGCCATCAAGCGCGACCTCTTCGATGAGCAGAACGGCGGCTATGCGCTCGACGTCGCTCTTGTCGAAAAGCTCGTCGCCGACCGGCTTGAAGCCGAGGCGGAAACCGTTCGGGCCGAAGGCTGGAAATGGGTGGAGGTCGTGCCGATCATTCCGAACGAAGCCCACTACATGCACAGGGTCTATCCGTCCGACGTTCCGTTGACGGAAGAGGAACAGGCCGAGGAAGAACGGCTTGAAGAAGAAAATGACGATCTGGTGGCGCAGATCGAGGCAGGTGAGGCCGACGACGAGGCCGAGCCGCGCATCGAAGCCATTCAGGCGAGGCTTGCGGTTCTCTCGACGTCACAGGAAGCCTACACCCCGGAGGACATCGCCAAGGCCGGTTGCTATGTGACGATGGACCATTACGGCAATGTCGAAATCGAGCGCGGCCTTGTCCGCCCCGATGATGAAGTCGAGGAAGAGGCGGAGGACGGCGACGAAAGCGCCGGAGGCGATGCCGACGAAACGGACGAGGGCGGGGCGACCGTGACGCCGCAGCCCGAAGAGCGCCCGGAACCGACCTTCAAGATGCCTGCCCCGCTCGTGCAGGAGCTTACCGCCCACAAGACCGCTGCCATTCGGGCCGAACTTGCCCATAACCCGGATGTGGCCCTCGCAGCCGTGGTGCATGCCATGCTGGTCAACCTCTTCGGCAGCTACGGCGGCACTGACTACACGTCCCTTGAGGTGACGGCGAAAAGCGAACGGATCGAAACGATCATTGCCGATCCGGCGGCATGCTTGGGTATCGTGGCGATGGACGAACTCAAAGAGAATTACGGCCACACAATTCCCGGCAAACCGAGCGATCTTCTGGAATGGTGCCTCGAACAGCCGACGTCAACATTACTCGACCTGTTGGCCTATGCGGCGGCGAAGTCGATCAATGCCGTGCAGCACCCCCACTATGAGCGCAAGTCGCAGCGCGCCCATGCTGAACGGCTGGCCCAGGCCCTCAAGATCGACATGACGCAATGGTACGCCCCGACCGGCGAGAACTACTTCGGGCGGATCAGCAAGGCCGGGATCAAGCAGGCGGTTACCGAAGCCGTTGGCGAGGATTTGGCGCTCGGCATCCTCGGTATGGAGAAGGCCAAGGCCGTGGAATTTGCCGAACGGAAGATCGCCGGAACCGGATGGCTCCCCGCGCCGGTCCGCATTGCCCTCACCGCCGAGCAGGAGCGCGAGCGGATGGTCGAAGCTAGCGGCGACGATGACGGCGTTTGCCCGTTCGACATCGATGACAAGCCGGTAACGGACAGCGCGACGTTCCCCGAAGCAGCCGAGTAATCGGCTGCCGCAGGCCGCGCAGTCTCCGGCGCGGCCTGCACTTCCCGATCCTTCCCCTTGAACGATCCGCATGACGACGCCGGGCTCTGCCCCCGGTGAATGGCGAAACGCGGCCATGCGGTTCCTTTTCCTCGCAGGTGATCCCATGAACTCCCCGCGCCTCAAATCCATCGTCAAGCTATTCGAAACCTGCCGCTACAAGCATGACATCTACACGGTCTTTAGCGACTGGTGCGAATCCTCCGCTATCGCTCTCAGCAACGCCATGGATCGCGTGCATGCAGAAAAACGCGAAACCCGGTTTCAGGAGATTGCCCGCAAATATGGAACCGAAACCATGGGCATCTTCTCAAAGATCATGGGCGAAGTGGTGTTGGCGCTGGATGATCGTCCGCACGACGTTCTCGGTGCGACCTTTCATGAGCTTGGCCTTCACGATAAGGCGCATGGCCAGTTCTACACCCCCTATCCCGTTTGCCAGTTGATGGCCCGGATGGTCGCCGGAAGCCCGGAGGAAATGCGGAAGGTGCTTGAAAGGCGCGGCTTCATGTTGGCGCAGGAGCCAGCCGTTGGAAGCGGGGCGATGATCATCGCGTTGACAGAGGCCATTCTGGAGGCGGGATTCAACTATCAGCAGCTTTTGCATGTGACCGCCGTGGACATCGACCCGCGCGCCGCCCACATGGCCTATATTCAGTTCTCGCTTCTCCATATCCCAGCCACCGTTATCGTCGGGGACAGTCTGGCGATGCGGTTCAGCGACCAATGGTACACCATGGCGCATATCATGGGCGGATGGTCCGCAAAGCTCAGGAGGGCAGGGGAGGCCGCTACTGCGGATGCGCCGATGCTTGCCCCGGCCATGATGGCACCCGGGCCAAAGGTCGCAATGGCATCGTCGCCCGCCAGGCGCACAGCGCCAGAACCGGCAAGCGAGAAGAATGGCCAGCTACGGCTGTTCTGAGAGCCGCAAGGCGAGAGCTTCCAGCCGGTTCGACCGGCCGGAAGCTCTATGAAAGGGGGGCAGGGCCGCCCCTCTCATGCTCACCCCATGAAGGAAGGGGCAAGCCCCCTCCTTCAAACATCCTCCCGAGGGAGGGGGCGCCCCTCCCTTGAACCCTCCCATGAAGGGGGTGAGACACCCCCTCCAAACCACCCCGGCCCATACGGGCGCGCCCCCTGGTCGGGGTCGCGGGCTTCTCTCTCTCTTTGTCGTCCGAGTGTTGCACCGCGTCTCCTGGCCTCAAGGACGAGCGGTTCCCCCAAATTTCAGTCTCGTCCCCTTGGGCCGAGCCAGAAATTCGGCTCCCCCACTCGCCGCCGCAGGCGGCCGCTAAAGCGGTCCTTGACCCCACTCGACACTCATGCGGACACCTTCCGCCAAAGAGCGAAAGGAGACTTTTATGCGTAACATCAATTTTCTCACGTTGCATGCCGATGCGGCTGGTTTGCGGATCATGGTTCTGGCCAACCGCCTTGCAAGCACCACCGAGACGGAGCGCCTGCTTCATGACTGGGTGGAGCAGCATCTTGCCCGCTTCATACGCTTCACGCGGAAAGCGTTGGCAGCAGAGCGGCGTGTCCTCTTGAATAACGATCCGCAGCAGGATGCGGACCTCGGCGAAGAACTCTACAATTATCAAGCTACCTACCGGGATTTCTGGTGCGAGGAAGATGGTTACGACCTCTTGGACTATGTGCCTCTGGAAATGGTTGAGTTTCGCGCCCTCCTCGGCACGATATATCGGTGCTTGCGTATCGAGTTCCCCTCATGGGGTCTGATCCTGCCGGAAGAGGTGTCTTTGCACGATCTCGATCCCGAGGACATCGACACGGAATGCTCCGGCGATCTGTTTCGTCTATTTGAAGACTGAGGCGCACAGGAGGAGGAGAGGCGGCATCTGCCGTCTCTTCTCCTTGCATCGGTGGGTGAGCCGAGACAGCCGGTGCGACCGGCCGTCTCAGCTGATGAAAGAGGGGCGAGCCCCCCTCTCAACACTCACCCCATGAGGGGGCAGGGCAAAGCCCCGCCCCCTCAAACACCCCCACCCAAAGGGAGGGGACACCCCTCCCTTGGAACCCTCCCTTGGGGGAAGGAGGGACGGTGTCCCTCCTCCTCCTTCCCCCAATGCCCCCTTCCTCCTCTCCCGGAAGCGGCTACGCCGCCGGCTTTCGATTGTGCCGCCATCGGCACGTCGGGCCGGTCATCCGTCGTCAAGCGCGCCAAAATCGAAAAAGTTCTCAGCTGAGAACTTTCGGAAGGATGATGGCGGTCATGAGAAGGCAGGACGCCCCAAATGGACTGCCTCTACGGAGGTTGATAGAATGCCCTCAATCGCAACGCGCGCTTCAGCCCCACAGCGATTTCAAGGAAAAGTTCTCAGCTGAGAACTTTTGGTTAGAGGAAAATCCGTTAACCTTTTGTTAACTCAATTTTCCTTGACCGGAGCACCGACTCGGATCATTTTTACGCTCAATTGTCGATTTCACCGGATTGAGCGTTTATTATGAATTCAGCCGCTACTCAACTTCGGGCGCGCGCATCAGCGATTCCATCGCTAACCCGCCTTATCGAGGCAGACGCCGATCTGCTCAGCGCGCAACTTCAGCAGTTGCGTGCGCGTGCATTCCCTCCTACCGCGGAAAAGCAGCTTCGCAAATTC
>NZ_CP086614.1 GCF_020883495.1 Shinella zoogloeoides
CAGCATCATCTGGGTGATGTATGCGGCAACAAACTCCTGCACGGCATCGCCATAGAGGTCTGCCGCCGCCTCCGCTCCTGCGCTGTTGGCAACACAAAGATGACAGATGCCTTTTCGGTATTCGACATCCGCCAGCAGGCGATTCATGAGGTCCGATAGCGTACCTCCATTTGTGCCTTTGCTTTTCATCTTTTCGTGAGCGAGCCGCGCACATGAGCAAAAGTGCCGTTTACCGCTCAGAACGTGGTCAAATGACACAAGCTCGAAGCCATCGACATCCATTTCAAATCCGGGAGGACGCGGCCCAGGGCGCGGATTGGCGATAAACGGCTGCTCAAGCGGGGGCATCTTACCCAAGGCCTCGATGGCCATGGAAAATATGCTTGAAGGAACCTGCAGGTGGTTGAGCCGTAGGATATGATTGGTCTGGGTTTTCAGTTTTTTAGACCAGAGCCGATGGGTCATAAAACCGGCGGGGCCGTAGTCAACGGGCTTTAATTCTAGACCATATCCTTCGACTACGATGTGTGCCACTGCGGCGTCTGCAGGCGTCGAAAACTTCAGCTCGACGTACGACGTTTCGTATCCGGACTGGGCGAGGTGGGCCAACGACGCCCAACGGTCTTTCCGATACATCGCATGGATGTGCGCCGATGGTGGCTTGCAGAGTTTCAACGACTCTGCATCATGCATATTCCGGACCAGCGCCTGTGTCAGCAATTGCTCGACAGCATCGACCGGCCGGGCCCCTGCGGTCGAGGTCTTCAGGGCGAGCGCTTCCGCGAACACACGCTCCGTGAAACCGAGGGCAAGTTTGCTGTCCATCTGCGTCAAGAACTAGCAGTCATTTTGCATCTTGAGTTTGCCACGCTGGCGGGCATCCGCGCGCCAGAGTTTGCGGCGCGCATCGGGCGCCTCAAGATGCCGGTATTTGCCACCGGAGAACTTAGGCCAGTCGAGAGCCATGCCCGCACGCACCATCTCGGCCGCCAAATCGCGCCCATCGGGTAGAGAGCATTCCGCCACGACGCGGTCATAGGAGAGTTCCGGCCTGATACGGGCCGTCACCGTCTGTCCCTTGCAGAGCTGCACCATCGCCCACTTCGCTTGCTTACCATACGGGTGGTCGAGCTCCGGTGCGTCGATTCCGGCCAGCCGTATATGGGTCTTATCAATCACGATGGTATCGCCATCGACGACCCAGCACTGGCCCCGTAGGACGGTTGGTGTCGGCAGAGGCGACGGCGGAATGGGACTGGTAAGGACGACAAGCCGCTCGCGGTGCCTCGGCCGGTATGTCCTGCGCTTTCCGACAAACAACCGGATCAGAATCCGCAATAACCCCATGTCATGCCCCGCGCGTCATCATCGTGCATCACATTGGCATACTTATACGGGTGCGCGCAATTTCCCGTTGAAGCGAAGGTTGCTAATCAGGAAACGGCGCTTGCGTTGTTTTCCGAAGGATAGACCACCTTGCCGTCGTCCGTCCGCCGTGCACCCGGTGTTGCGCGTGCCTCGTCGGCATGGCCGAGGTTGAGCAGGTGGGTTACGGGAGGCTTTTTATCCCGCCTTAGTGGCTTCCGAGAATACTGCCGGTATTGGTGAGCGTATAAGCCGTACCTGTAATAGCCGCACCTGCGGTACCGCCCGCGTTCCCGGCCAGCCCCGCACCGTTGTTACCGGCCGCACCCGTGGCACCCGCCGTGCCTGCCGTACCCCAGCCGCCACCTGCACCGCCCGTACCGCCTGCGCCTGCGTTCGTGCCTCCTGCCGCCCCAGTCAAGCCTGCCGTAGCTGCGCCATCAGAACCTTGGCCACGACCACCGTTGCCGCCGGTACCGCCAGAGGTATAGGCTGTTGCGGATCGGGATACGTAGTACAAGGCGCCACTATAGTGCCCTCCCTTATAATAAGTTGCCCCATCATTACCAACCACCGAAGTTGGCCCGTTCCAAGTAGCACCTCCCGCTTTATGAACCCCCGCCCACACCACACGCCAACTTGCCCCCTCTCCAAGCCACTGTTCATAGAAATAACTACCGTTAGCAACCGGGCCTTCGGAAGCGCCATAATATCCGCCGCCGCCAGTGCCACCTTTGCCGCCGCCACCGCCGCCGCCGTAGAGGTTGCCGCTATTGACCACCGTCACCCCAGTCTGCTGCACCAGCAGGGCGTTACCGCCCGCACCGCCGTTGCCGGTGCCACCTGCACCGGCAATAGTACCGTTGTTTTCGATAATCAGGTCTTTACCGCGCCCTGTGCCGGTGAGCATGGCCGCTGTACCAGCAGATGTTGAACCGACCGTCACCCCAGTATTAACGATAACGCGCTTCGTCTTGACGGTATCCGCCCAATCCGCCCCGCTGAACAGACTTTGCAGATTGACGTTCGTGGTGTTGGCCGCGATGTGTACCACCACCTCCGCCGGAACGACGTCCACCGTAAAGGTTCGCTCCACAATGTTGGCAGAGGCATCGGTCGCACGGATAGTGAAGGTGTATGTTCCGAGTGCCGAAGGTATGCCCGACACCCCTCCGGTTGCAGCATTGAATGTGGCACCCGTGGGTAACGTACCTTGCAGGCTGAAAGTGATGGTAGGACCATCATCGGAGACATTCGGCACAAACCCGAAGGGCTGCCCCATCATGGCCGTATAGCTATAGGTCGTCGGGCTGTTCCAGACAGGGTCGGAAAGGTCGGTGGGACACGCCCAGCCCATGGCGACCCAGTCGGTGCTATCGCAGAACTGAAGTTCGTTATGGGTGCTGTTATAGCGCAGGGTGCCCGCTACGTCTCCGCCACACCCCGGTCCATTCGGTTTACGCTTGGCGGCACAGGCGGTATTCACCCAACTGCTCCCATTGCAGAACTGAATGACACCTGTGGGGCTCGCATAGATAACCTCTCCCGGCACGCCTTCGGGCATCGTGCACCCTGTTTGCGGAGCGTTGGGAATGACCGCACCGGCGTTAATCCAGTTGCTACCATTGCAATACTGCATGGTTTTAACCGTGGTATTGAAAATCACATGCCCCGCGTCTCCGGCGGGATTCGTACAGGCGGCGAAAGCCGAACCGGCCATCACTGTCATCGACGTGACCGCAAAGGCCACCATGCGCCCGTGTCGATGCAATACTCTGACGAGCGAGTGACAAGCGGTTTTCATCAACCGTTAGTATCGCATCCCTATCGTGGAACGACCACACGTGTGCAAACAGGATGGGCAGAGTTTAATATCAATGGCACCATATTGAGGTTGAGGGCCGGAACATGAACAGTGAATTTCCGACGGACCCAATCGTTATAGCGGCGACGCGCGCCTTAAATCTTGGGCACCCTCCCACGGACATCAAGGATAATCTCATGGCACGAATGGGCTGTGACGAATTGCAGGCCACCGCAGCAATTGAACAGGCGGCGATCGCGATTGCCACTCGGCGCGCAGCGGAAAAGAAAGCAACCCGGACAGCGGGTCTGTGGATCCTCGGTTTTGGCGCGATCATGCTCGCCTTGGCTATGTACATGGGCTCAGGCGACGTTCCCAACGGGCGCGTTGGTCGGTTGGTCATGGGCTATGTCGTCGGTGGCGGCGCAAGCGTCGTGGGGATTTGGCTTCTGTTAAGGGGAAGCTAGGTTTGACAACAAATGGTTTGACGGCGGGCACCGCCGATACTGGAACCAAGGCCACCCTCCCCTATCCAGGCAGTGAAGCCACGGTGGGACAACTCCTCAGTCTTGCAGATGAGTATTTCAAAGCGGCCTACGGGCTGCTGCCGCAGGTCAGCAGGATAGATCCCCGCACGTCTTCCGCTCCGGCACGCCTGTGCGCCATTCACGCCGTCGAGTGCTATCTGAACGCCTTCCTCCTGTTCCAGGACGTCAGCCGTGAAGAGGTGCGCGGGCTTCAGCACAATCTGGCGAAGCGCGCAGAACTGGCGGTGGCGAAGGGGTTGAAGCTCAAGGTGAAAACCCACGTCCACCTTCTGCGATTAAACGACCAACGCGAATACCTGGTTGTCCGCTACGGCCCCGAGCGCGTGAGCGGCCTCACGGAACTCAACCGCGTGTTCGCAACCCTGAAGGAGATTGGCGTCAAGGTTGCAGCCTCCATCCGGTCCCAACCCTACGAGCCGTCCGATCCGAGGTTTAAACCCTATTGGTAGGCTTGGCAGTCGCGCACAAAAAAGCCCCTGGGGAAGGAGGGGCTGAAAAGAGGCGGCGGAGAGTCTTCTAAGGTGAAGGCGAGTGTGGCCGATTCGGGAAGGGTTTTCAAGGCGGTTCCGCCATTGCGGGGAACTGTGGACGGTTCCCGCACTCTACATCCGGCAGAAATAGAGCTTGCTGTTGATTTGCGTCACCGCGCCCAGCGTGCCGGACACGCAGGTGGCGGACGGGTTGTTCCGCATCTTCACGGTAGTGCTGACCGTGAAGGACTCGCCCACGACCGCGCCGCTGACGTTCAGCGAGCCGCTGACCGCGATGGTACCGGAAGGGGTGGCGATGGCGGAACTGGTGCCGGACGTGATGCGGTCGCCGGAGGCGGAGCCGGTGATGGGCACACCGTTGACGGTGAGGGCGGTGGCGCTGATGTTGACCGTGGTTAAGCGGCTGTTGGCGTTGTCGTAGGTCAGGCCTGCACTGCCATCGAAGCTGCCGCTGGTGTTGTACTGGATCTGGCCCGTTGAGCCGCCGGGTACGGTGCTGCCGCCGGAGAGCGGGTTGTTCCAGCCGTTGCTGGTGCCGTTGAACTGGCAGTAGGTGACCGCGACGTTTTTGGGGCGGGTTTCGGCGCCGCCGCTAGCAGTTCCTGTCATATTGAAACCAGCACCTGTAGCATCGCCGCCACGAATAAATCCGGTACCAGAACCTGTACTTGCCGTGGCAGCTGGCGAAATCGTTACAGAGTGGGTTTTGAAAACATCTTCCTGCACATTCCCCGGCACCCGCGTCCCGCTCGGGTCATTCCCTGCCCCATTATCAATCCCCCGCAAAAAGCGGCCACGGGCGGGCGTGTATTCGCTCCAGCCGGTGGGACAGGTGGTGCTGGCGAAGGCGGAGATTGTACCTGCGGGGATACCGACGCCCATCATCTGCCAGCCCGTGCCGGTGCATAGCTCCAGCGCCGTATTGGTGCTGTTGTAGCGCAGGGTACCGGCCTTGTCGCTGTCGCAGGTGAGCGGCGCGGTGGCGCTCACCACCTGCACCGCCGTGGTGGAAATGGTGGTGGCGGAGACCTTGCTGCTCGTCAGGCTCGGCAGATAGCTGCCCGCACTGCCCAGATACCCCCACGTGGTGCCGCCGGTGCTGAGGCTGACAATCGCCGTACCGCTGTTGGCGGTCACCGCCAGCGTGCCGGAGGTCAAGCGGTCGCCCAGCGCACCACCCCCTACCCCACTGTTGCCAATGAAGTTGAAGGCTTTGCCTTCGGCGTAGAGTTGGGCGATGGGTTTGTTCAGGCACGAATCAATATAACCGCTTCCATTAATCGTAGAATTGTAAGTACCGTTATTATTAAATCTTACGGAATACTCTGCGCCTGCTGATGCGTCTTGTATGAAGCGATACCCTATAATGCCAGATGTGTAGCCATAAGCATTATAGAAAACTAAATAGTGTGAGCTATCATTTGTTCGACAAGCAATCGCATCCGGCCAGCCGCTTACCATGCTGGTTGTCCCGGAAATCACCGTCGTCGCGCTCGGCGTGGCATTGACCCAGCGGGTGCCGTTGTAGGTCAGCACCTGCCCCGTGGCGGGAGAGGACAGCGCGACATCCGTCAGCCCCGCAAGCGCCGTCACCCCCGTGCCACTAATCAGGCCGTTGCCGGAGGCGAGGAGCGAGCCTGTCATGCGTGAAGAATTGGGGGCTGTTCCGGCAACTGTTTCTGCAGGAGAGCCGCCATAAGCGATACCTTGCACATAATCGGTGCTTCCATTCATGGAGACGATGACAGAAACAGTGGAATAGGCCGATTTGACTCCATAATTACGGATCACACCATTTTTGGTAATCCCGGCATAACAGCCTCCATTTCCTGCTGTACAGTGAGTATTAAGCGTAATGAGATAATTACCGGCAATGGTTGGGGTAAATCGATAGTTGCTTGTATTAAAATTATTAAAATTATCAAATTCTTTAACGTCAAATTGAATGACGTTATCGGTGGCCGTGATGTTCGTCTGGTTAGAGCTACGATACACACTGAACGCCGGAACATTGGTCGGTGAAGCCCCACCACCGAGTGCCGAAACGGAAACCCCGTTGATGGTGCTCACCGAAATAGTATTGGTGTTGAGGTTGGGGATGTAGCTGGCGGTGCTGCCGAGGTAGCCCCAGGTGGTGCCGCCGGTCGTCAGGCTGACCGCATCCACCGTCAGGCCCGCGCTGGCATTGATGCGGCCCGTGGGGCTGATGGTGGGCGCAAAGCTGGGGCAGCCGATGTCGCCGCGCGAGGCCTCGCCGATGCAAATACGGCTGTCCGATACTCCGAGCGTGCTGGAGATAAAGGCGTATTCCGACCAAATGCCTTCGGCCTGCACCGGCAAGGCCATACAGAATGCCGCCGCCGCACCCATCAGGATGCGCCTAAGCATGGGCTTGTGGAGCCAGGTCATTAGACAAGCCTAACCTAAGGCGCGAATCCGCGCACGCGGAATGCCCACTCGTTCAGCAGGCTGGTGGGTTTTGGAGACGGTGGTGTGTCTTTCGGGTGAAGCGTCGGAGAAGGCTGCACATCTAAACCGGCGGGTGAGTGGTATCCATGCCCTGCCCGCACACCCGAGTTGAGCAGGACACCCTCCCCTCCCCGGCTTCGGACGGAGGTGCGCTCCGGCGCATCAACCAACGAAAGCCCGAACCATGACTTCCGAGACCACCACCCTCATTGCCGAACTGAACGATCTTTTCCGCACGACCTTCCTCACCGGTAGAGTGCTCATGACCGAGGGCGTTCTTGTCCTGCCCGACCACGTGCAAACCCTCATCGTTGAGGGGGTACAGACCTTTGATGCATTCGGCGCCGACAACGACCCCTTTGGCGAGCACGACTTCGGCGCCGTAACCGTCGAAGGTCACACCGTGTTCTGGAAGATCGACTACTATGCCCCGGATATGATCCACGGGTCGGAAGACCCTTCCAACCCTGCGGTAACCCGCAGGGTTCTGACCATCATGTTGGCAAGGGAGCACTAGCTCCCTTTGCGTTTTGCTTTAACGTCCTGTTCGAGCAGATCTACCGCCCGCTCGAACGCTTCTCCCAGCACCCAGCCGTTGGCATCAGCGATCGCATAGAATTGTTCAATGGTATCAGGGCGGCACTTAAGGTTCAGCTGCGCCGACCGGCCCGTGCGGCGACGTCGTGTGACCTTGACCTGTGCGGGCGTGGTGACCGGCGCCATGGCGACGGGCGCCTTGGCCTCGCGACTTCTGAACTGCGCCTTGGCGGCAGCCTCAGCAACCTTCTGCCTGTCAGGGCGTACCACCGGCTTGGGCTGGAAACCGCTGAGATCGAGCACGTCGGCTTTGGCGGGCGGCGTCACACTCTCGTCGTCGTCATCAAATCCGAGACTGGGGCGATTGCTCATTTACGCTGCCCTCCCCTGCTCCGCCTGCGCGTCCTTCAGCCTGGTGATCACCTCGGCGGTGAAATCCATGGCGTTCTGGACCGCCTTGTCGAGATTGCTGACATGTTTCGGGTCAAGCTTCGAGAGCAAACCGCCGAAATCCAGCATGTCCCGATAAGCTGCACGCTCGACGATCGAGCTGGCGAACACCTCGATACCGGCGGCGTCAAGCTGGTCTCGGACGTTCTTAAGGGAACGCGAAGCCACCGCCGCGCTGACACGCGTCAGCAGCACCGCATGCGGGATCTCGCGCTTGGCAAGCCGCGCCTGGTTGCGGATAAGCTTGATGGTCTTGGACGCGCCTTTCGCATCCATCGACGCACCCTGTGTGGGTATAATAACGAAGTCCGACATGCCGATCGCATTGGCGACCATCAGACTGGCGGTGCCTTCCAGGTCAATGATCACGAACTGGTGCTCGGTCGACGCATCTTCGACGACATCGACAACCGAGTCCTCGGTGACATCGCCTATGATCGTGATGTTGGCGGGCTTACCGGGCATCGCCCCCCACTGCGAAATCCAGCGTTCGGGATCGGCATCGACGATGGCGACGCTTGCGCCACGTGCGGCAAGCTCACCCGCGAGCAGCAGGGCGGATGTGGTTTTACCAGCGCCGCCCTTCGGGTTGGCAAATGAAATCACCGGCATCATGAATCTCCTTTTTAGTGTTCCCCATCCTAGTAGCAAAAAGCTAACAGATAGCTACCATCTATCCAAGGTTAGCGGTTAGCTATCCGATACCATATGGTACCAAATAAGCACACTGATACCCGATAGCTACCAGATACCATTGGCTACTATTTAGTAGCATATTAGTAGCGGCGGCCGGAAACCGGTCAAAACGTCTGAAATTGCGGCATTCCGGTTGGCAGGAATCACGGCGCGGGGTAGGGTGCCCCATGGCCACCAAGAAACTCCATCTCAAAACTCGTGAAGCCTTCGCCGATCTGTCGCTGCACGAAAAAAACGCCTACCTTCAGGAAGTCGCCGACGAAATCGCCGACACGAGGGGCGACAACCGCGTGGTGCTCGACAAGGATGCGCTCTCGCGCTTGCGGCGCTACTACAGTCGTCGCAGCATGGCCGACCTTCGCCTCGACGAGATGGGCGGCCCCATGGCCGTAAGCTTCCGGAACATCGCGGAGTCCATCCGTTCGGACGAGGTCCATGCGCTGGTGGCGCACGAGATACCCACCACGCGGAGCACCCGACGCGTGTACTCAAACTCCCGCCCGGCGCCGATTGACGATGCCCAGCTGATGTTCTTCGTACCTTCGGTGCACGACGCGCCGTTGAAGGACGACTTCAACTTGATGGACATTGCGCCGTTCTCGCTCTCGAAGTCGGGAGGGCAGGGGGTCATCCGCTACGAGCTGAAAGACTCCGTCATCACCATCGAGGGCGGCGCCGAGGTCGGCATCGCCACGGCCTATGACTACGATATCGTGATCAACATGATCTCACATCTTGCCGAAGCCACGCGTCGGTTCCGCATCGACGATGCCAAAGGGCTTAAGGCCAGTATCCCGCCACGGGTCTATCGCCCCGCCGCCGCCGAGATCCTGAAATTCTGCCGCCGTGAGCTTGGTGGTAAGCAGTACGAAGACCTTGAGCGCGCACTGGCGCGTTTGCAGGCCACCCATATCCGCATCACCAACCTCAAGGGCGGGGAAGGGCGGCGCGACCGCCGTGAAACGGAATCGTTCCCGCTGATCGGGCGGTATAAGGTGGTGAGCCGCACCAACCAGGACCGTATCGACCAGGTCGAAATCGAAATTCCCGGTTGGATCTACGACGGGGTGGTGCGCCCCGACGGCAAGCCGACCATCCTCACCCTTAATCCGGACTACTTCCTGTTGTCGCGGCCACTGGCGCGCTTCATCTACCGTCTCGCCCGCAAGGCGGCAGGGGAGGGCGAAGCGTTCTATTCCGTGACAGAGCTGAAAAAGCGCAGCGCGTCGCTTCTACCCATGCGGAAATTCCGCAAAGCCATCCAGGAAATCGTCGAGAACGCCCAGGTGCTTCCCCTGCCGGATTACGACCTGGAACTGGAAGACCGGGGACACGACCTGATCCTGATCATGCGGAACCGGACACGGCGGCTAGCGGCATCCGAAGCCGCGTCCGCGTAGTTTTGTCAAAAAACCGTACTTCAATCCGCCCTGCTTTGACAAAAATCGCACACACCCTCGATTCGGAGGTTTTGTCAAACAACCGTACTTCGATCCGTCTTTTTTTGACAAAAATGGCTCTCGCCCTTGGATTCCGAAGGGCTGTGGAGCGAACTGGGGGTAAAATGTGGATAAGTCAGACGTCACCGTACTTCGGTCCGCCGAAACCGTACTTCGTTCCGTCAACGCCGTACATCATTCCGTCTTTACCGTACATCATTCCGTCAAAACCGTACTTCGGTCCAAAAATCGCCCGTAAAACTTTGTTCTATAACGATATTTTCAGCCTAAAACTATATATAAAACTATATAAAACCGTCAAAACTAAAATAAAACGCTATCGCTGACATTTTTTTCAATTTGGTTTTTGTTTTTTGTCAGAACCCAGAATAAGAAGAGTGCGGATTTCCAATGCGAACGGCATTCCTTATCCGCCACCTAAACGCTATCAGACGTCACTGGGATATGTTTAGGTGAATGTATGACATTCCCATCGAACAAATGTTGAAAACGGCCCCATCACCGTCTCATGCGTCCCATGGCAATAGGGACGTCAGCGGCGGTTCTTAAATTTTGGACAGATGCGCCGGGGAGCACACGGAAATACGAATATCGCACCTTGGCGCGCCGCTTTCCTGGCGGCATTGCCGCGACGCGCGGCGTTCCGCCGCCTGCGCGCCGTTATCCGCTGCGAACCACCAGTTTTGGCGCACCTTCTGACCCGCAGGGCGGCTTAGTGCGAAGCATCCGTTTCTCCAGGCACCAATCAGCTTGCAGCCTGCCGTAGCACCGCCACATTTCCGCAAAGCCAGCCGTTCGGCGTCTTCGCGACTCTGGAGGAGTGTTGCGGTGTCCACATCGCCTTGCCTATCGACCGCCGCCGCAAGCCAGCTGGCAGCCGTATCCGTATCCGTATCAGATGTGTTTTCTGCTGCCGCGCCTGACAGTTGAGCTTCCTGCTGCTGTATCTTGAACCGCAGCGTCTCGATATCCTGCCGCAACCCCACGATGGTGCCCCTCTGTTCATCCACCTTATCCGAGAGCTGGACGTTACGTTCGCCCAGCAGTTTTTCGACATCGCCCGAAGGCGGTTGCGACACCGTCCGTGACTGTTGTGCGAGCTGCTTCTGCAAGGCGGTGATGGAAGCCCTTTGCTGTTCAAGCTGTCTCTGTAAATCGGATGTATTCGTAGTGGGAATAATCGCCTCTTCCCTCAGTTTCGCAACTTCGTTGCGAAGACGGTTACGGTCAAATTTGACCTCCAGCAGTTCGCGCCGCAACCGGGCGATCTCACCCGTGATTCCGTCCGCCTCCGTCTGGCTGGCTTGTGGTGACGTCTGGTCTTTATCAAATGGTTGGCCGTAGCTGGTGAGCGATGCGATCGCACGCTCCGATACGTCTGCGAGTGATGCGCTTATGGAATCGTAGGTGCGAAAGGCGGAGGTGCGGAGCGACTCGGCTTTCTCGCCGAGGCCGTAGTAGCTCCAAATGGCCGGGGCAATGAAGAACAGCGCGGCAAGTGTGGCTCCCGTCAGGATAGTGCTGCGCAAGCCGACGTGCCACGAGGGACGTTTTGCGATAAGCCGAACCACTTTGGCCCATGCAGACCTTCCCCGTTCGGGAAGGTCAAGGGACGTGGATGCGGCGGCAAGACCTGTTTTCGCCGAGCCAAGCGCGGCGGCGGCAGTGACTGCCAACGCATCGAGCTGGGAGTGAGGCACAAGGTTGTTTTCGATCGCCTCATCACCCCCCTGTCGCGCTTCGATTGCGCGCAGGGCCTTTATCCGTTTCTCAAGATGCGGGTGTGTGGAGAACCAGGCACCGAAACGGCTGCCCCTGAACATGAGATACCCGTACTGGGTCTCCAGTTTCGTGGGTTGTGCCGGGATGCCGTGCAGCCGTTCCAGCGCACCTATCATAGCCGCAGGTGAAGCTATGCGTGCGCCTATGGCGTCAGCATGGAATTCCCGCGTGCGGGAAATCCGCTTCACGACAAGCTCAGAACCGACAAACACCGTCTGGCGGAGGGAACTGCCGACTGCCCGTCCCAGCATCACATCGGAGCGGTTGCGGGAGAGCGCGCTGACGAGGATGGCGGTTGTCGCGGAAATGACGCTGCCGAGCATCCGCTGGAACCCCTCGGCGAATTGCATGCGGTTCATGTCGTTGTGGTAAACGTGCCCCAGCTCGTGCCCGATGACGGCGTCCAGTTCGTCCTCGGTCAGCAGATCCATCAGCGGCTGACCAAGGATGACGGCCGAATCCTTGGGGGTACCGACTGCGAAAGCGTTCATCACATTGACCGTGCCAAGCGCCGGGGCATGACTGATGCCGAGCGTTCCGGCATGGCGTGCCACCCTTTGCGACAAGGGGTGATCCTTCGGCAGGTAGTTGACCCCGAAGAGCCCTCCTACCGCTGCCTTGGCTCCCGCAACGAACCGCCCGCCGAAAGCGAAACCGAGCAAGGACAGCACCAAGCCAACCTGAACCGGTACACTGCTGCCGTAAGCCAGATATCCGAAAAAATGCCTCGGACTGGCCCCGGTTTGCACGATCCAGCCGATAATGCTGCAGGTGAGGAGAACGATGAAACCCAGCAGAATGGGTGTCGCAAGCCAGCTTTCTGGTTGTGGCCGCTCCGACTTTGCCTCGTCACCGTTTCCAATAAGGCGGACAAGGCGCCATAGCAGGACAGCCTGCGCGACCCACAATGCGAAGGTCAATAGGCCTCCCAACGGCATGTAGAGGTGGGAAAGCATGTACGAAAGGGCGTTGATGGGTGCCGTGTCGAACGGGTGCAGGTACGCAGGACCTGAGACGATTCCGTTCGTGAGGAGCGCCCACAGGTACCGGCAAGCAGTTACGAGGGCGTAGCAGGTGATCGCTGCACGCAAGGAGGCGGGGCGGAGAATATGGGAAAAGCTGACCATGAACGGGCTCGTAAAGAGAAGGGATTCTAAAGGACAGGAAGAGCGGCCCGCGCCTTGCACGTCTGACCGAGGAACCAGGGCACGAGCCGGACTTTGATAGGCCGGGATATCTGCCCTATGGTGATTATCCCCGTGCGGGTGTGATCCGGGTTCGTGGTGCTGAGGAGGCTGACCACCTCCGTTGCCGTCAGGAGCGGTCTCTGGCTGAACTGCACATTGGCGTTGATGGAATGCCCGCGCGTGGTCGATTTATCAAAAAACTCCGAGCCGGTGGTCGAACCGCTTGAAGAGACGCCGCCTGTAATATGTGCTACGGTGGCCTCACCGAGCAGAAGTTCCGAAACGAGGCGCCCCGTAAACGCGTCATTGGTGCCGAAAAACATCTTCACTGCGGAGTTCAGGAAGGTTTTCCAGGAGGAAGGGTAGTGTTCTTCCAGAGTTGAAAGATCCTGCAGAAAGAACCAGAGCCGGACCCCAGCTCCTGCATGCGTGCGAATGGCATCACGAAACTGAGGGAAAGGACCAAGCGAAAGAAACTCGTCCAGGACGAAGAGTACGGGAATGTCCGGCTGGCGTTCGTTCCTGAGCATAGCATCGAGGGCCGACGCCAGAATGACCTTCAGGAAGGACGAGTAGGCCTCCATCTTGTCGAAGGGCACAGTGATGTACACTGTCGCTGGACTATCCTTAAGTGCCTTGAAATCGATGCCTTCGCGTGTCGCCTCGCTAATGCCGGGGTCATCCCAAATGGCTAGTTCCGAATTGAACGTGTCCCGGAGCGTGGCAAGCGCTTCACGGCGCTTGCCCAGCATTGTGGTTGCCGGGTTTGCGATGGCCGACACGCCCGAGTTCGCCATGTCTTCCGCGATCTGTTGCAGACCGGCGAGGGGACCGGCCGTAATGTCGCGGATCTCCTGCATGGTCCGCCGCTCCGGCGGCGCGCCTTTCACCACGAACATGATGAGTGCGGTGAGGAACGCGATTGCGTCATTACGGAAGAAGTTCTGCGCCTTGGGATCTGGAGGCATAAGGAGACTGGCGAGCGCGCGGGCATCGGAAAATGAATCGATGGCGGCCAGCGGGTTGAAGCCGTCGCTGCCTTTGCCAAACGGCGCAATCCGGTACACGGGTCCGAGAGTGCTCCGCCATCCGGCCGTATCGCGGTAAAGTTCCCCCTTGGGGTCAAGGACGATGCATGAGCCGCGATAGCGCAGCAGGTTGGGTACAATCATTGTCGTGGACTTGCCGGAACGTGTCGGAGCCACGGTGATAAGATGGCCCTCGCCATTCCAGTGGATCTGACCGACGGGCCTGTCGTTGAGTTCCGGGTCGGGAAACACGCCGAGCAGGATCGAGGCGGGCGTGTCTAACGCCGACAGCGGTTGGAGAATGCGGGCCTGGTTCAGCTCCGTCGCGGTCGCCCAGCGCGCTGAACCGTGGATCGGCGGCGGGTTCTCAAGCGTCTCGCGCAAACGCTCGCGTTCGCGCGCCGCGTCCTCCTCCATTTTTTTGCGGGCCTTATGGCTCGCAACGGTCTTGGAAATTTCGGTCGCAATCTTCCACCCGGTGGAAACCCCGTCAAAACTGCTCCCGCTTGACTTGCTGCCAAACAGATCCACGCCCTTCAATGGGTCGAAGCCCTTTAGCCAATCTGCCACCTGCAAGCCCCTTTTGCCCGACACAGCTCCCGTAGTGGTAGCATCCGCGAATCGGAAATCAAGCTTTTCGGGAAGTGGCGATCGGCCTTTTGCTTGCGACATTGGTGGCTCGTTTCGAGGCACCGGAACCGTGGAAGCCGGGGATATGCGGTATCCTGTCAGGAATCTTGTAAGTGATACTGGAAAGTGATACTATATGGAATTAAGCAGGAAGCATTAGGCAACCCTTGAAGCCGTCTTTTCCGAACCCGTCCGCGCCAGCATACCTTGGCGCGACATCGAGGCCATGCTGGCCGCATGTGGGGCGGAAATTACGGAAGGGCAAGGGTCGCGTGTCCGCATAGCCTTGAATGGCGTGCGTGCGGTGTTTCACCGGCCTCATCCGCAAAAAGAAACGGATAAGGGTGCGGTGAAATCCGTCCGGCGCTTCCTGCTCGAAGCGGAGATACAACCATGACCATGATGCACTACAAGGGCTATGAAGCTGTCGTCGAGTTCGACGAGGAGGCCGAGATTTTTCACGGCGAAGTCATCAACCTGCGCGATGTGATTACCTTCCAGGGCGCATCGGCGGCCGAACTGAAGCAAGCATTTGCGGAATCTGTCGAGGATTACCTGGCATTCTGCGCCGAGCGCGGCGAGGAACCGGAAAAGCCCTTCTCCGGACAGTTCGTGGTGCGTACCGAACCAGGCTTGCATAAAGCGCTGACGGTGGCCGCCCGCCGTGCCGGTGTCAGCCTGAACAAATGGGTCACATCCACGCTGGAACGGGCGGTCGGCTAGTCGCTTTTAACAGCGCACGTGTGGGCTTGCGCGGCAAACCCGCCGCCTTGTCTCGTGTCGACCTGTCAGAACATGTTGCTAACAATTATCAATCCGTGGCATAAAAGGGAAAGGAGTAACGACCATGGCTAGCAGTGCAAATCTCGGTGATAAGCTGGAAACCTACGTTTCCGACCTCGTGAAAACGGGGCGCTACAACTCACGCAGCGAAGTACTGCGGGAAGGCGTGCGCCTGGTCGAGGAACGCGAGAAACGACTTGCATCGCTTGATGCCGCCATTGCTCGTGGCCTTGCCGATGTCGCGGCTGGACGCACCCGCCCGATTGAGGATGTTGCAGCGGAATTGAGCGCCAAATACCGCAAAATGGCGGAAGAACGCGGCCTGTGAATGTGCATATCACGGAGGAGGCGAGAGCCGACCTTGAGCGTATCGGTGATTATATCGCTATAGATAACCCCGTGCGTGCCGATACCTTCGTGTGGGAACTGACCAACCGATGCCTTGCGCTGGCTGACATGCCCCGCGCCTTCCCGTTGGTGCCGCGCTACGAACATACCGGCGTGCGCCGCCGCCCCCATGGCGATTACCTGATTTTCTATCAGGTCGGCGTTGATACCGTGGACATCTTGCATGTCCTCAACGGCGCCCAGAACTACGAAGCCATTCTGTTCCCCGAGGCGTAAGGCCCCGACCTGGGCGGCACGGCGGTCGTGGCCTCCAACGAACGCACGGATGGGTCGGACGTAAGCGCGAGCTGTAACGGCAGATACGGAATTATTCCGGACAAAGCGATAGATGAGGGCTAAGCCGGTTTCCGACTTGTATTTCCACATCCTAACAGCGCACTTACGCATCGCCGAACGCGTACGCATTGGACGAAGTGACGATGCTCTGCACGGTTTTCTGACCGGCGCGGAACGCGACCGGAGAAAACCGGCACGTGCGCCAGGGGCAAGCCCCTTGGATCCCCTCCGAGTGACCTTGACTGCCGGACGTCATTCGGGAAAGTGGCGGTAGGGGTAGGGTGATGGCGATCTTCCATCTGCATGTAAAAAACATCAGTCGTGGTGACGGACGCTCGGCGGTCGCTGCGGCGGCTTACAGGGCAGGGGAGACCCTGCCGAACGAGATCGAGGAACGCGACAGTGCCTTCGGAGGCCGCCGTGACGTGCTACATGCGGAGATCGTTTGTCCGGTCGGGGTGCCGCCGTGGATGCTTGACCGGGCGACACTCTGGAATGCGGTCGAGGCCGCCGAGCGGCGCAAGGATGCGCGGCTGGCAAAAGAGATCGAAGCGGCATTGCCGCGCGAGTTGCCGCCGGAAGCTTGGCTTGTCGTTTGCCGTACCTTTGCAGCCCATTACGCGGGGCAAGGCTTTGTGGCGGACTTTTCTATCCATGATGACGGTTCCGCGCATAATCCGCATGTCCATGTCATGTTGACCACGCGTATTGTCACCGGGGCTGGATTTGGTGGGAAAATTCGCTCCGCAGACGGCAGGCAGTTCGTTGAAGACGCCAGAGCGGTGTGGGCCGAACTTGTAAATGCGGCCCTGGCAAAGGCGGGACTGGACGTTTCCGTGGACCCGCGCAGTCACGCGCGGGCAGGCGTGGATCGCGTTCCAACACAACACCGGGGACCGGATGCCGCCGAGCGGCGGTCAAGGAGAGAAAAAATGGGACTGTCTCGGTTGTTGATGTCGAAAGTGGTGAAAGAACCGGACGGCGAACGGGCCCGCCTTTTGCGAGATTGGCCCGCAAGCCAGATGCGGCATAGCCTTGCCGAGAACGGCGACATGCCAGTACCTGGTCCGGACGGCGGCTTGATAAGCCAAGGCCAGCTTGACGAGGCCCAGACACGGATGCTGGATGACATGGAAAGCCCCTCGCGCGACGAGCCTGCGAGGGCGCTGGCACGTCGCTGGTCGGAGAATCCCGAACCTTCACACCGCCCGCCGCAGGATCATACCGCACCATTTACCTCGCGACGGTGGGCGACGGAGGTTTCCGACCCTGAGCCTGCAGACGAACGCGAGGCATCATTCCGTTCCCGGCGTTGGGAAACGGGGCATGAAGACGGAAGCCATCAGGAGCCCGAAAGGGAGAGGGAATATGAGGAGCGTGTTCGTGAGCGAACGCGCGATTAGCGGCGTTCAACCGGATACTTGGATGGCAATCGGCGGCTCAGGCCACGGCGCTCACCCGGTGCGAGCGGCTTGTTCTTGAATTTCAGGATACCAAGACGGTAGCCGAGGTAACGCAAATGTCTGCGAATGTATGAGTTTCGATGCCAGAAGTTGATCATAATTTAGTGTATTCTAATATAAGGTGCGGGGTCAAGGAATGAGTGGTGGTTCCGGTAGCGAACGAGACGAAGAACGAACACTGACGAAGAGATTGCAGGATCTGCAGGCCCAGATGAACCGTCTGGAGGTCGAGGACGACATGTATCTCAAACGCGCCTACGACGATCCGGCCGAGGCCGAAGAACGGATGGTGGCATATAGAGACGACAACGGAGAAGATGCGCTTTTCGTGGCGTTGCGCGAACGTCCCGAGCTGTTCGGGGACTATCCCCGAGACAAGGCGCGGTTTGATGACGCTTATCAGGCACGGAAGCAGCTGCCTGTTACTTTCGCGAACTACCGACGCTTGCGAGACGACTCCGACATCCTACAGGTGCAGCTTCAGCGGCTCCAACGCGAACGGGAGGACGACCTGCACCCTGAACGCTAGCTACCAGCTGACGACTAGCGCCTGGTAGGATGTGTTATCCGCTTGCAGGCGAACTTCCCATTCCGTCCGGAACCCTTCCTTCCGTAGTTGGGCGACCGTCGCCTTGGCCATTTCCGTTTTCGTCAGATCGAGCGCCTTTGCGGGCACGATGACGGCGCGACTGTAGCCTTGGCGTGCCGCCTCGGAAATCGCCTCTTTCACCAGTTCGAGCGTCATGAGTTTTTCGGCTTCACGCTCCTGGGCTTGCCGGGTCATTTCCTGCACGCGTTCAAGAATGGTGCCTTTGCTCATGCCGCACTCTCTTTCTTGGCGACCGGTGCGAAGCGGCGGCCGAGATATGTGTCTGTGACGTCGAGGCGACCGTGGCCCAACTCGTGCGAAATCTCTAGGCGCGCCGAGCGGTCACGCGCGGCGTGCGCCGGAGTCATCTTGTCCACGGTTGGACCTCCAGCGGCCGGACAGGACCAGCCGGTGAGCGCCTTATAGCGCCACTGGGCATAGGCGTGCCGATAGCCGTGGGCATTGCTGATGCCCGCCCTGATCAGCTGGTTCTCGTAGGACTTGAGCGCCTGGTGGTAATTGCGCCCGGCGCCGATAAGCGAGCCATCGCCGACCACGGCGCGCACCTCGTCGAGGAGGGCGCGCTGTTTGTCGTGGGTGATCGGAATCTCCCGATAACGTCCACCCTTGCACCAGCTCGCCTTGAGGGCGATGCGATCGCCCCGGTCCGCGAGGACCGGCCGGAGTTTAAGTGCCTCTTCCCGCCGCAGGCCAAATGCTGCTTCAAGCTTGAGTGCGAGCTGGACGCGGGTGTCCCGCACGCGCTGCAGCGCCGCACCTTCAAGACGCTTGGCCTTGTTGTCGGAAAACCGGCCGCGCTCCGCGAGGCCAAAGGTGTCATTGGTTTTCGGCAGAAGGCCGGGTTTGCCGACCTGAAAGGCCCACCACCGCAGCCAGGTCAATCGGTTGCGGATGGTCTGGTCGGATAGCCCGCCGGTCTTCCAATGGGCGACCAGCGCGGTGACGTGCTTACCCTTCAGGCTTGCCGCTCCCGGAAGGCGGTAACCCATGGTCTTCAAATCAAGGGCCATGGCGGTCAAGCCCCGCTGCCGCAGCGCACGGGTGCCAAAACTTCCCTCTCCCGATCGGGAGCAGAGGGTTTTCAGGCTAAAGCTCAAATCATCCATGGTCGTGTCTATCGGTAAGTTTTAATGACCTACCTGAGTGCCGCGTACGGCAGCACAGGCGCTTGCAAAGGGCAAGCAAAAGGCCGGATACTCCCTGTTGTTATCTCCGTTTCTACGGACTCGTAGTCTCCTTATGGTTTCGCCCGACAGCGGGCCGTTGTGTCATGCGGTTCGACATCGTGCGTTCCTCTCAATGGGTGTCTCACTGGACTCCCCCGTGGCGTGCCCGTAGGGCCGTACATGTGGGCGGGGGTGTGTGGCGCGCCGTCCGGCGCGTCGGTTGAATAGGCATGTCAGGTTCTCCGTTCCGGTAAAAAGGGGCGGCTACGTCCCGTGGGTTGTTGCCAAGATGGCTCGGTGTCAGCGCTGGCAAGGTTCGAGCAAACCTCGCCAGTCCCTTATGCCATCGTCCTTTATCCGTTTCTGACCCGTTGCTGACGCTGTGCCCCACGCGGTCCGGATCGTGCGTCGCCCACCCTGTCACTACCGTGACGACGCGGTAGTGACAGGGCCTCACCCGATGCCCTGGTGTCGCCGCCGCCACATGCGCCAGCGATCGGAAGGGCTTCCCTCCCGAACCCTCCCCGTGGCCTGCCGAGGCAGGCCAGCGGGAGTTAGGCACTCCCGCACCCAGCCCGTGCAGGCTTAGGGTCTCCGATACGGTCGCTCCGAGTGGTGAGCGCTCCGCTCCCTCCTCTCCGACCTCCCAGCCTGCACCCGGAATGCGGACGGTGCTCATCGCCCCGCCTTTTTCAAGGGACTTTCTTCTTACTGTCCGTGACGCCGGTTGCCGGTATGGCACGAGCTGAGGCCGTCATCCCGTCCCGGCCGCCTTTGGTCCCGAGTCCCCTTGCTCTGCCCCTTGCCGGAGTGGGCGGGTGGCGGCGTTGCGGCCGTGGTGCCCGTTGGCCGTTCACACCCGTTCCGACCGGAAATATCGGGGTCTACCCCCTTGCGAGCGTTCTGCAAGGCATCCAGCCGTATCCCGTGGGGAGCCTCGGCCGGACCCTCCATTGCAGGCCGCGCCCAGCGGGGCTGAACGCCGCCCGACCGGTCGCGAAGGGCGTGACCGGAAAACCAACGGGAGAACCCCACATGAAAAACCGCAACCACACCAGCCGTCCGACCCACAATGTTTACGTGGTCGAAGGGGAGGGTGACACCGCCTTCTGGACCAAGGTCGGCGCCGCCTGGCAGCATGCCGATGGCGAAGGCCTTAACCTGACGCTGACCGCACTGCCGCTGAACGGCCGTCTGGTGATCCGCGTCCCCAAGGCCAGTGACGAGCAGCCCAACGGAAAGGCGGGGCGATGAGCCCCGTCCGCCCACGGGCGGAAAACGGCCACCTCGTGTTCGACCATGAAGTGCCTCGCAGTGGCGTTCTCCAGGGAGACTGCCTGACAGCGATGCCAAGCCTTCCGGGCGGATGTGTGGACCTGGTGCTGACCGACCCGCCTTATGTCTGTGGCTACCGTGACCGCAGCGGGCGGACGGTGGCTAACGATACCTGCACCGACTGGCTGGTACCTGCCTATGCTGAAATTTACCGTGTCATGAAGCCGGGAACCCTCTGCATCACATTCTATGGCTGGACGGCGACCGACTCCTTCATGGCGGCGTGGCGCGCCGCCGGGTTCAGGCTCGTTGGTCACCTTGTGTTCTGCAAGGACTACGCGTCGCGCACGGGCCTTTTCCGGAGCATGCATGAAAACGCCTATGTGCTGGCCAAGGGGCGCGCCGCGATGCCCGCCGAGGCGTTGTCCGACGTGCGGAACTGGGTCTACACCGGCAACAAGCTGCATCCGACCGAGAAATCCGTCGAGGTTCTCAAGCCCCTCATCCGCGCCTACTGTCCGGAGGGCGGGTTGGTGTTTGACCCGTTTGCCGGGTCTGGTTCCACGCTCGTGGCCGCAAGGGACACTGGGCGCGAGTATCTTGGTATCGAGCTTGACCCCGACCATGCCGCCACCGCCGCAAGGCGGTTGCGATGAATACGGGCCGGAAGGCCCGTTTTACAAGGGGAGGGCGCAGGGAACGCGCTTCCCATTGCGCCGTAGAGAGCAAGCCAGTCCCCTTGTAAAACCACCGGCGCCGACCGTCCGAAGCAGAAAACGCACCGCTTACGCGATGCGTCCGGCCGGTTTCCTACCCGGCTTCCATCCTACCACCCCCACCCTTTGTAGGAAAGCACCCCTTGACCCCGTCGGTTTGCGTCGGGTCGTGCCTGCCTATGCGTCAGTAGCTCAACGGTAGAGCGGTCGGTTTCCTACCCGACAGATGCGGGCTCGAAACCCGTCTGGCGCTCCACTTCATGGCTGCCCGTGCCTGTCTTGCCATGGTACCCGACGCACCGAGGCGTAAAGGGGATGCTTGAATTGGTAGTACCCGCCCACGGTTGACAGGATGGGCTATCCGGAGACGTTGTATTTCTGTTTTGCGGCAACTAACAAGCTAACCGAAATAGCAGACGGGGGCTCGGGCATGTGGACTTGGATCAAGCGGGGGCTTTTCGTAGCTGTAGTGGGTTATGGAGGCTATGCCGCCTGGGATTACTATCAGGGCGGGTTCTTTTCGCGACCGGATATGCCGGAGGGCGCGTTCTCGCTTTCCTACAAGACCGGCCTGCGGGCGATCGTCGTTGACGTGCCGGATCAACGGGAGACGAGGCGGTACTTTGGATTCCCGCAGGAGGTGCCGCATTATTTGCGGGATGTCTGGTCCTTCTGCAGTCCGCCCAGTGAGGACGAGCAACCGAACGCCGAGAAATTCATCGCCGATCGCAATATGCCGGGAGAGCGTTTCGAGGCCGTTTGCCGCATTCAGGCGGACAAGGATCTCGTAATTCGGGGTCTCATCACGAGCGTTCCGAGACTGTAGCTCATCCACGTCGTCGGGTGTATCGCAGACCAATCGGCATATCCGCCACAGATGCTTGAGTGAACGCGTGCCGCCCGCTTGCCATGGGTGGACTGCGGAGGCACGCTTCCGCCATGTTCCGATTACCGGCCGCGTTGAAAGCCAAGGGCGAGGAGGCTGAGGCCTCCTTCCGCGCGTGGCTTAACCAGTCCGGCGTTGCGTTCATGTATGTCGAGCAATCGCCGATGAATGTCCCGGATCGCTTGCGAGGCCGGATCAAGCGGCCGGATTATCTGGTCGGCATTCCCCACGCCGGAATGATGGCCTTCGATGTCAAGGCGAAGTCCATCTACGACGAGCAGCTGCTATTCGAGGTGGGGGAGGTGGACAAGCTCGCCTGCTTCGAGGCGTTTTTCCATATGACCGTGAACTTCGCCTGTCTGGATCTCGAAGAGCCTGACCATTTTTACTGGGTTCCGCTTCGTGCCTTGATAGGCTGCCCGATCGAGCGTCGGGGCAAGGTACGGGTGTTCGCCTTTCCCGTTGCCCATGCGCTCAAGGTAGAGATGACCGACAGCTTTCTCGAAGCCTATGGGCGCTTCAGCCTGAAATCGCTCGGAATCTGAGGCAGCAGTCCGGCGAGGTTGCCTTCGGGTTGGTCGGCGGGAAGCCGAAATAAATTGCCAATCTGCGGATTATATGCATTTGATAGCCGTATAACAGGATTACCATTCAAAATGCTGCTCGATTTTCGCTTCACCAACTTTCGTTCTTTCCGGGACGAGGCTGTCTTTAGCTTGGCTGCCAGCGCGGACACCACGCTAGAGAGTACCCACACGCGCCCTACCGGGCTGGAGAAGGTCAAGCGCATCCTTACTAGCGCCGCCATTTATGGTGCCAATGCCAGCGGGAAGTCGAATGTCATCCGCGCCTTGCAGTTCATGCAGCTGATGGTAATGACCTCCAACCAGATCCAGCCCGATCAGGAAAGCACGCTTACGCCGTTCCGCATGAGGCCGGACTTCGCAGACCACCCTACGCTGTTCGAGGCGACATTCCTTATTGAAGGGGTCCGCTACCAATACGGCTTTGAGATGAATCGGCGTCAGATCCTCGGGGAATGGCTTCTGGTCTATGAAAAAGCCAAGCCGCAGGTCTGGTTCTCGCGCACCTATAACGAGAAGAAAGCGAAATACGAATATACCTACAGCGACTATTTCGTGGGGCAGAAAAAGGTCTGGGAGATCTCGACGCGCAAGGAGGTGCTTTTCCTTACCACCGCCGTCCAGCTCAACAGTGAGCAGCTAAAACCCCTCTATCAATGCTTTGCCGAGGATCTGGTGGTGCTGCCCGACGGACCGGGTGTCGGTTTCGGCTTTACAGCTGGCTACGTGCAGAGCGCAGGCAATCGTGAACGGGTTCAATCCGTCATGATGACTGCAGATACGGGCATATCCAGCATCTCGGTGGAAAAGCGGATGGGACGTCAGTTTCACCTCAGCTTTCCTGGAGGGGCGCCGGAGGTCCAGGACGCGGAGTTTGACGTTCCGCAGTTCGGGCACACGGCCGGTGGCGACGTTTACAAGTTTGATATCGGTGAGGAATCGGCCGGAACCCAAATCCTGTTCGAGCTGGCAGGTCCGATCCTGGATATTCTGCAGAAAGGCCGCATCCTGGTGGTGGATGAACTGGATCGCAGCCTCCACCCCCTGCTTGTCTTGAAGATAGTCCAGATGTTTAATGACCCTGAGTTGAATCGGAATGGTGCCCAGCTGATTTTCTCAACCCATGACGTGTCGCTGCTCGACGGAGGAAAGCTTCGGCGCGACCAGGTATGGTTTACCGAGAAAGACAATGAACAGGTCTCCCATCTGTTCCCGCTGCTGGAGTTCTCGCCCCGGAAGGGCGAAGCCCTTGAAAAGGGTTACCTCAGCGGGCGGTACGGTGGCATTCCGATACTGGGGTAAGGAAAGAGCAGTTTTTGGCCAAACGTCACCGCTTCGAGCGACTGGAAAACCGTGTTGTCCGGAAGGTGGGCCGCAAGCGGCCCTACGACCGTATGTTGATCGTCTGTGAGGGTGCCAAGACCGAGGTCAACTATTTCGAGGCCATCCGCAAAGACAAGCGCCTGCCTACGGCTCATATTGCCGTGATGCCGTCGGACTACGGGACATCGCCGCTGCAGATAGTGCAATACGCGATTGACCGGTTCAACCAGACCAAGGAATTCGACCGGGTTTATGTGGTATTCGATCGGGATGACCACCTGACTTATCACAACGCATTGGCGAAGGCCGGAGCAACCGACAAGGCTTTGAAAAATGATGGAGGCGTCAAGGTTCCCTTCGTCGCGATTCCTTCCGTACCGAACTTCGAGCTGTGGGTTCTGCTGCACTTCCGCGACGTCCTTGCACCCATTCATCGTGACGTGGTCTACGCGGAACTGAAGAAGCCCGCAGCCTATCCCGGATATGCGAAGAACAGTGTGACGGTGTTCACCGATACCAAGGAGCTGATTCCGGCCGCCAAAGCGCGTGCCGAGGCGTTGCGCGATAGCTTTAATGCCCACGACGGTAACGACCCCTATACAGATGTAGACGTTCTGACGGGTGAGCTGCTGAAAATAGCTGGACGATTTAATTGAGCATCTTTCTCTGCCGGATGAGATCCTTATGGCTCGATACAGTCGTCAGAAATAAATGAACCCCGATCCTTAACCGAATTCGGCAGCCCAGGACCCTGTACAACTAGACCTTTTTTCTCGTTTTTACTTACAAGCTGGTTCAGCTCTAAGATAAATTGAAGATAGTCAGCTCCTTTTGGCATTCCATAAGCACTTCTGACCGCAGCGTCGAGTTGCTCAATTGCATCCTTCAACGGATGAG
This sequence comes from Shinella zoogloeoides, assembly GCF_020883495.1. NCBI lineage: Bacteria > Pseudomonadati > Pseudomonadota > Alphaproteobacteria > Hyphomicrobiales > Rhizobiaceae > Shinella > Shinella zoogloeoides. The sequence continues at coordinate 24,835 of NZ_CP086614.1, forward strand.
TACCAGGTAACTCAACGCTCCTATAAAGCTCGCGATATGAAAGACCATGTTTGTCTCGTAGCTCATGACGAAGCAAACGAAGCTTTCTTCCCGCATCAGCTACCTTTTTCATCGCCGGAAGAGTAGGTTTCTGAGGCCATGGAAATGTGTCCCACACCGTATTGGACGTATATCTGAAACGCTCCGTAAGCGTAGAGCAGCGGTTCACAAACCAGATCCAGTGAGCAGTCGACTGAAGAATTCCATATGAGTAGTCATCATCATAAGGAGAGCTGGCTCGGGAAATCTGCACAGCGGGGATAAGTGGAGTTTCTGCCTGACTTCGGCTTAGATGCCGGGAACAGGAGAGACCATGACGAGACGACCGCGCCGGAACCATAGCCCGGCTTTCAAGGCGAAGGTGGCACTTGCCGCCATCCGAGGTGAGCAGACGCTGGTGGAGTTGTCCCAGCAGTTCGATGTGCACGCCAACCAGATCAAGCAATGGAAAGACCAGCTCCTTGAGGGGGCGACAGGTGTGTTCGGCGATGAAACGAAAGCGGAGCCGTCGGGTCCGACCATCGATGTCAAAACGCTGCACGCGAAAATCGGCGAACTGACACTGGAGAACGATTTTTTATCCGGTGCGCTCGGCAAGGCGGGATTGCTGGGCGGAAAGAAATGATCGACCGCGAGCACAAGCTATCCGTCGTGCGCCAGGCGAAGCTTCTCGGCTTCAGCCGTGGCAGCGTCTACTATCTGCCTCGTCCGGTGTCTGACGGCGATCTGGCCCTTATGCGCCGGATTGACGAATTGCATCTCGACTACCCCTTTGCCGGAAGTCGGATGTTGCAAGGGCTCTTGAGAGGAGAAGGTCTGGAGACCGGGCGGCGACACGTCGCCACGCTGATGAAGAAGATGGGCATCGAGGCGATCTACCGCCGCCCGAACACCTCGAAACCAGCGCCAGGGCACAAAATTTATCCCTACCTCCTACGAAAGCTGGCAGTCACCCGGCCCAATCAGGTCTGGGCAATGGACCTGACCTACATCCCCATGGCGCGGGGATTTGTCTATCTGTGCGCCGTCGTGGACTGGTTCAGCCGGAAGGTCTTGTCATGGCGGTTGTCGATCACGATGGAAGCAGCCTTCTGCATCGAGGCGGTGGAGGAGGCACTTGCCCGTCATGGCAGGCCGGAAATCTTCAATACCGACCAGGGATCGCAGTTCACCTCCATCGACTTCACCGCCGTGCTGAAGAGGTCACAGATCGCCATCTCGATGGATGGCAAGGGTGCGTGGCGAGACAATGTCTTCGTCGAGCGGCTCTGGCGTTCGATCAAATACGAGGAAGTCTACCTCCATGCCTACAAGACTGTGTCCGAGGCACGCGCTGGCATCGGCCGATATCTGAACTTCTACAACACCAGACGCCCACATTCATCCCTTGACCGGCGGACGCCGGATCAGGCCTACTTCAACGCGCTGACACCAATGATGGTGGCGGCATAATCGAGGCGGAAATCCACTTAGCGAAACGCCCGAAGCTGTTCAGACAAACCGAGCCACCTCTGTGAAATATGCCGGAAGTTGTTAAAACGACAAGTGCATTACCACGTAACACCGCAAAAATGTATGCGCGGGCATTATCATCTCCGTTGCGATGTGCGTGTCTGCAAAATGACCGTTTTCCTTACACATCGCCCTGCCCCGCCCTCAGCCCGCCAACCCGGCGGGCTTTTTGTAAGGAAAATATGTTAGGAAATCATTTGACGGGAAAAGGTTATCGTCGCAATATCCTTACATGAAGATAGGATATGGCGTCACGACACGAAAGTGTTGGATCTGTCCGACTTTTGAGAACGTATGGTGATCACGCTGCGAGGATAGATGTTTCGCGCCGCAATGGCCTGAGATCAACGCCGTCTGTTGGGGTCCAGATGTAATCGCCGGTGAGACTGATGTGCTGCCAGCCGAGTGGGGTAATGTGTTTGATGATGTCAAGCGGCGTGGGAATGCCATCTCGGTTGAGCTCGGCGAACGCCGGTTCGAGATAGAGTGTGTTCCAGTAGACGATGGCGTTGATTAGCAGGTTCAGTCCAGATGCTCGGTAGAACTGGCTCTCGAAAGTCCGGTCGCGCAATTCTCCGAGGCGATTGAAGAACAGTGCGCGGGCCAAGGTGTTCTGGGATTCGCTCTTGTTGAGGCCGACCGTCGCGTTCCTGCGCATTTCGGGGTTCTGCCACCACTGGGGCAGAAAGATGGACCGATTGATGCGACCGAGATCGCGTAGCGCCAACGCCAGTCCGTTCTGGCGTGGGAATGCGGACAGCTTTGCCAACACCGTCGAAGGCCGAACCTGCCCGGAACGGATCGTCGTGACCAGCCGCAGGATGTCGTTCCAGTTTGCCTTGATCCGCTCGACGTTGATGTGCTCGCCAACGAGCGGCGCCAGGTTTTCGGGAGGCGCGTCGCCCGGGAAGAGATAGAGCTTGCGATCCTTGAGACCGCGCAGCCGAGGCACAATCTGGAAACCAACGAGATGGCAAAGGGCGAAGCTCATATCGCTTACCCCGCCGGTATCGACATAGTGGGTTTCGATGGCGAGATCGCTGCCATGATAGAGCAGTCCATCGAGGACATAGATGGCTTCGCTCGCATTGGCATTCATGGCGATGATGTAGAAAGCGCCGTACTGGTCAGAGGTGAACCGGTAGAATTTGGCGCCGGGGTTGGGACCATAGCGGCCGTTGAGGTCGCCGATCGCCTCGGCGTGTCCGCCCGCCGGAAAATACTGGCCATCGGAGGATGACGTTGTTCCATCGCCCCACAAGCTTGCCAGAGGCAATTGCCTCTGGGCGTTGACGAGAATGGCGTGCGCGGCCGTGTAACCTTCCTCGCGAATATGCCAGTCGTGCGCCCAGGCGAGTTGGCGCATCGTAATGCCGGGGGAAACGTCCGCCATTCTCGTGAGACCGAGATTGATGCCGTCCGCCAGGATGGCGGTGAGGAGCGCAAGCTTGTTGTCGGCCGTCCGACCGCTGCGCAAATGGGTAAAGGCGTTCGAAAATTCCGTTCGGGCGTCAACCTCGAGCAAAAGGTCAGTGATGCGGATCGCAGGCAGACGGCTTTCCACCTTTAGCTTCAGCGGCTTGGCGATGTCCGGAAACATAGCCTTGTGCGGCGTGACGCTAAACCCCGCCCCGGTCAGTTCTACATCGTCGAGCTCGCCGGCTGCGGCCAGACGCGAGAGGTCAGCCAGTCCATCGTTCAGCAGCTGGCGCTGTTGGCGAAGATACGTCTCGACATCGGTATCAACGGCGATTGGAAGCGGTCCTTCCTCACGCATCAGCTCGAATGTCGGCGTGGGAATGAGAAAGCTTTCGAAAGACTGGAAGCGTTTGGCTCCTTCCACCCAGACATCGCCCGCATCGAGCCGGCGCTTCAATTCGCTGAACAGGCAAAGCTCATAAGCCCTGCGATCAATCTTTCCATCTTTGAGTATGAGAGGCATCCAGCCCTTCGGCGCAAAGGAGATCGGTGCCTTGTCGGGTATGGTCCTTTTGCCCGTACGATATAGACCCGCGACCACGGATAGCGCCCGCAAGAGGGTCGCCGCCACTGCGTGACCGCGGAACACGAGAGTGGAGAGAAACTGTGGCGCCAGTTTCCTGATCGTCGGATAGCGCTGGAGCATTTCGATTTTACCGTCGATAACATCCGGCGCGATCAGCGTATCGACCGCCTGGACACTGGTTGTAAAAGCTGGCCATTGGATGACCAGATCAAGCGCTTTGGCCATGTCCTCACCCTTCTCTCTAGCCTTGATGATCGCATGGCAGACTTTTGAAACGTCCTTCAACGGCGTCTGCACTTCCCGAACGGATCGGGTGACGCGAGCAGCCGCCTGGTTATTGGCTCGCCGCGTCAGGATGCCCATGAGTTTCTTGAACATGTCGATCGCGCAATCGGTGAGATGGCGGGAAAGGTGGAGCACTGTTGCAGCCAGGACAGCATGTCGGCGTTCGGTGTTAAGGTCGCGCAGATGCTGCGCGCTCATTCGCGTCCCCTCTGCAGCAAATTCGTCAAAGACCTTGGCCGGAATTCGATCCATCAACGTCGTCGGCAGGTTCAGAGACCGGAGAAAGCGAATGCGCTCGGCAATTCTGTCGAGGTTGACGGCGGCTGGCGACAATGCCGGCGTTCTCGCCCAGGCAAGAATGGTCACGCTTGTCCCCTCACGCGGATCGAGAAGCTTGTCCAGATCGAGCTTTTGGCCTTCTGAGATCCCGCCGGCCAAGGCCCGATGAGCAATACGAATGCCGCGCCTGATCGCCACATGAATGATGGCTTCGAGCGCTGGCCGCGCTGGCAAGAGAATTCTCCTGCGTCGCAGTTCTTCCACGACCATATCCGCCAATACATCGGCCTGGCGCAGGGTTTGTGCGGCAGGTGTCAGCCAGCCTGTGAGTGCCCGCACGTCCGAAGGCACAAACGGACGCATCTGCATTCTGTCGAAAAGCAGGGCCAGATGCTCGCGCCGCGTCTGTGGGCGCTCGAAATAACGTTCGATCTCATGGTGATCGACGCCGATCTGCCGCGCCAGAAATCGTAAGACGCCAGCCGGCAGGACCTCGCCATTCGCAAGCGGTCGGCCAGGGTATCGTAGCGTGGCCAGAACACAGGCGAGGCCCAGTCTGTTCGCGGCCTTGTTCTGTCGCATGATCAGGTCGAGATCCGATCGATCCAGCGTATAATGTTTGGCGATCTCCCTTTCGTTATCCGGGATGGTCGTCGCCTGTTGCCACCATGCCTCGCTCAGTAATGCTCTTCGCGCCATTCACTGATCTTCCCGTTTCGCCGCGGAGAGTGCAGCGAAACGGAAAATGCGTGTCCGACAAACGAACGTTTCGCGGCATCCACAGTTCTTGTCCGCAAACCTTGTCATGAAACGGCAAATCGGACAATGTCCGTATTCAACGGAAAAACGGACAAACCACGTCTCATGACCGCTATCGGCTATGCAAGGGTCTCCACCGGCGACCAGGACACCGCCCTGCAACTCGACGCTTTGCGCAAAGCAGGTTGTGAAAGGCTGTTCGAGGATAAGGCATCCGGCATGAAGACTGACCGACTCGGATTGGCGGAGGCGATCCGCTACGTTCGCGACGGCGACACGCTCACAGTCTGGAAGCTCGACCGCCTCGGCCGGTCGATGAAGCACCTCATCGAGATCATCACCGAACTGGAGGCCAAAGGCGTCGGCTTCCGATCCATCACCGAAAACATCGACACCACGACATCCGGCGGTCGCCTGGTCTTCCACCTGTTCGGCGCGCTGGCACAGTTCGAGCGCGATCTGATCCGGGAACGAACACGTGCCGGTCTGCAAGCCGCAGAGGAACGCGGCCGACGCGGTGGCCGACAAGTCGTCGTAACCCCGGACAAACTTGCCAAAGCCCGCCAGCATCTGGCGGCCGGTTTGAACGTCCGGGAAGCCGCGGCCCGCGTGAAAATCGGGAAAACCGCCCTCTACGAAGCTCTCAAGGCCGAAAAAGCAACGACATCCACGGTCAAACCAACCTGAGTTCCGGATACGTTCTTAAAAGCCGGACAGATTCGCCACTTTCGTGTCGTGACGCCCCTTAGCGTGTATTATTGCAGAAATGACCACGGAGCCCCATGCTGGCCTTCAGCGGAACGATCGCGTATTTCGCCGCGCCGGTGGAAGCTGATGGCCCGTTTCAGCGCGTGATGGGCCTCGCCCTTGTTGAGGCCGATCTGGGCACGACGTTGCAAATCGGCGTCCAGAATCCAGTCGATCATGAACAGCGTGCGCTCGACGCGGCCGACTTCTCGGAGAGCTGTCGCCAGTTCGTTCTGCCGTGGATAGGAGGCGAGCTTGCGCAGGATCTGGCTGGGCGCGACACTTCCGGCCGCTATGGTGGCGGCGATACGCAGGATATCGGGCCAGTTGCGCTCAATCATGGCCTGGTTGATCTTTCCGCCGATCATGGCGCGCAAGTGCGCCGGCGCGGCAGACGGATTGAACGCATAGAGCCGTTTGGACGGCAGATCCCGGATGCGCGGAGCGAACCGGTAGCCGAGAATGGCGCAGGCGGCAAAGACGTGGTCGGTGAAGCCACCAGTATCGGCGAACTGCTCACGGATATGGCGGCCGGTATCGTTCATGAGCAGGCCGTCGAGGATGTAGGGCGCCTCGCTTGCTGTTGCGGGGATTACCCGGGTTGCGAACGGTGCGTATTGATCTGAGACGTGGGTGTAAGCTTTCAGGCCGGGGGTGTTGCCGTATTTCGCGTTGACCAGGTTCATGGCCTCGCCCTGCTCGGTCGCGGCGAAGAACTGACCGTCGCTCGATGCTGAGATACCAGCGCCCCAGAATTGAGCCATCGGTAAACGGGCCTGCGCCTCAACCACCATGGCCAGTGCCCGGTCGTAGGCTTCGCCTTCGGCATGCCACCGTGCGATACGGATCAGTTCCCAGAAGGTGTGGGTGTTTGTGGCGTCCGCCATCTTTCGCAGGCCGAGATTGACCCCTTCCGCGAGAATGACGTTCATCAGTCCGATCCGGTCGGCGCAGGGCGCACCGGTGCGCAAATGGGTGAAGGCCTCGCAGAAGCCGATCGCGGCGTCGACCTCCAACAAAAGATCGGTGATGCGTGTGAGCGGTATCTGCTTGTAAAGATCGAGCACCAGATCCTCGGCACCGTCCGGTGCAGCGGCTTCAAGTTTTTCAATATGCAGGATGCCGTTCTCGATCGACCCGCCGGGAATCGTGCCCATGCGCGCGGCGCGGCCAAGCTCGCGCAACCGGATATCGAGGCGCTCTTGCCGATCTGCCAGCCATTCCTCAGGCCGCAATGGTACAGCGAGACGGCTGCTTTCCGCCACGGCTTGCGCAGGAACGAGAACCTGTTTCAGATCACCGTAGCGCCGGGATCGTACCAGCCAGACATCCCCCGAGCGGAACGCGTCGCGCAGATGGAACAGCACCGCGATCTCCCAAAGGCGGCCGTCGCCAGCCGCCTGGGCGCGAAGATGACGATGCCATTTCGAACTCGGCCGCAGGAAGTCGGTATGCGCTGTATCGTTCAAACCATTGCGCAGGATCATCACCGCTTCCACTAGCGGCCTCGCGACCGGCGCGGCCCGAAGGTCGAGTAAACGCAGCATCCGTGGGGCATAGCGCCGGAAGCGATGATAGCCGTCGAGCACATGATTGAGCGGGTCGTCCGCCATGATGGCGGTCAGGCTGGCGGCCGTGGCGACAAGGGCCCTGAAGCCGTCCCAGCCCGATCCATCCGCGATGACGGTTTCCAGCGGCTGGCCGTCATCCTGTGCATCGAGCAAGCTCCCACCGATTTCGGCGAAGGATTTCAAGGCGGCGCGCACCGCGTTCGCTTCATCCGCAACCTTCGCCTGGCAAATCCGTTCCGAGGCCCGGTATAGCCTGCCGACGATCCGATCATGGGTTTCGATCGCGGCGTCGGCGAGCATCGCCTGCCATTCCGACGCGCACACGGCCAGAATCGCAAGCCGCCTGTCCTCCGGGAGATCACGCATGCCGTCGGCATAGTACCGCTCGCCCTGCCTGCGCAGCCGCGTTGCGCGATGAGCGGGAACTCCAGTCAGCAGATCCTCGGGAAGATCGAGACGTTGCAGGTATTCTAGCCGGTCAAGAAGCCGATTCGCAGACAAAGAGTTCGAACCGGGCTCGAACTGCCGCAGCCAGACGAAACGGGTCACCCGATCGTCAACCGTGTCCTCGAGCAATGCCAACAACTGCTCCCGGATGGGCGGTGAAAGGCGGCCGGCAATTCTTGTCTCGATCCGCCGCTCAGCATCGACCAGAGCCGTGGCACAAAGCCGCTCGATCGTGGATGTCGCAGGGAGAACCGTGCGGGTGCGACGGCATTCGATTACGAAGCGACGGGCGATATCGTCGTTCGAAACCGCCAACTCGGCTTCCCGGAACAACCACTCCTTCAGTTCGCGCGCGCCGCGTCCGGCGAAGGTACGGAATCCGTAGAGCCCCCGCAATTCGGCAAGGTGCTCGTGTCGCGTCTCCTCGCGCGCGGCATAATCAACGAGATCGTCGGCGTGCAGACCAAGCTGCGCTCCGATGAACTCGATGACTTCCGCCGGAATCAGCTCACCCGGGGCCAGCACTCGCCCAGGATAACGGAGAACACATAATTGCAGGGCAAAGCCAAACCTGTTGTGCGGGCGGCGGCGCTGCCTGATATGCCCGAGATCCTCGTCGCTCAGCGTGTAGTGCTTGAGCAAATCCGCCTGCGAAGTCGGCAGGCGCAACAGCGCGTCCTTCTGCCGATCGGTTAAAGTGACACGACGCGGCATCCATGTTCCTTTTTCAAAATCAAATGATGTTCAAGATGCTTTGTTTATGAAGCTGGTTGAGATACATTTCCAGCGTACAGTCCAACCCCGGCTACTGCGCTGCCTCAAACCGCCGTTTAAGAAACATGCTGATTGGATACGCCCGTATCTCGAAGGCCGATGGTTCCCAGTCCCTTGACCTGCAGCACGATGCTCTGCGTGCCGCAGGCGTCGAACAGGACAATATCTATGAGGATCGCGCTTCAGGCAGCCGCGACGATCGTCCCGGACTGACCGCATGCCTCAAAGCGTTACGTGTCGGCGATGTACTGGTGGTCTGGAAGCTCGATCGCCTCGGGCGGTCGCTTGCCCATCTCGTCAACACCGTAAAGGGTCTATCAGACCAGAAGATCGGCCTGCGGGTGCTGACCGGAAAGGGCGCCGAAATCGACACTACGACCGCATCCGGCCGTATGGTCTTCGGCATCTTCGCAACCTTGGCCGAATTTGAGCGAGACCTGATCCGCGAGCGCACCATGGCCGGACTCGCAGCGGCCAGGGCGCGCGGCCGTAAAGGAGGCAGAAAATTCGCGCTCTCCAAGGCGCAGGTGCGCCTCGCTCAGGCCGCCATGGCGCAACGCGATACATCCGTCTCCGATCTCTGTAAGGAACTCGGGATCGAGCGCGTCACCCTTTATCGCTATGTCGGCCCCCAGGGCGAACTCAGGAGTTACGGAAAGCGTGTTCTCGGCTTAGCGTAGGATTCCGCCCCCTCCCGCAAACGACCCCTTGTCCCCCGCGCGGATCTTCTTAGATGTAGACTGCTCCCATCCGCCTTCTGGAAACTGCGTCCACACGCAGTTGCATAACTCTTGCAGTTGAACATCGGTAGGGTCGGAGGCTTCGCCCAACGTGAATTGCGGGAGCGGCTCACGGCATTCAAAGGTTCGAGGTTCTGCTGTAGACGCGAGGCTGGTCGAAAGCACGACCAGGGCAATGGCCAGATAAAATCGCATCATGACCCCCATGAAATAAGAGGTTACAGCTATAGCATCGGCGCCGAGAATGTCACATTAAAAACCCAGCGTTGTATCGAAACGGAGGTCCGGCGTTGGGAACGCGGTCACTTTTCTACAACCCCCGAGTTCAGGAAGCGCTGGAGCCTTTGACGCAGCGCCGGTAAGGTCAGGGGATCGTCAAATCTGACTTCGACCAGGTGCAGGCCATTTTCCATGCACAAGCTCTTCTTGAGCGCGTCACGTTCCAGGTTGCGTTGCAGCGCCGCCTCACCGCCGAAAGCATTTACCGCCTTATAGTGCTGCTCTCCCTGGTACTCCAGCGCAAGGTTGAGAGCAGGCAGGTAAACATCCAAGCGCTGACGCCCCAGCCAGGCCGGAGATGCCTCCCGCAAAATAATCTCTTCGGGAAACAGTTTCTTGATCAGGCCGTACATCTCCGCCTCCCTCACCCACCGGCTAAGGCCAAGGGTCTTCTGCACGTCCGAACGCGCCGTAGCTTTGTCCATTCCATGCGT